>CAJVZR010000024.1 GCA_913019965.1 uncultured Oleispira sp. | reverse complement strand
CAAACAGATCGCTTTAATCTTTAGCGCTTCCTCTTTTATCTCAACACCACACAAGCCCTGCATCCGTTAATTCCTTTAGGGGCACGCCGTGAATACGCCGCTGCGCTCTCCCTGTAGGCTCGACCCCGGCCAGCCATTCCATGCATTCATGGCGCTACGCTCCATGCCGGGTGAACGTCCCCGAAACGAATCAACGCATGCAGTGCCACGAACATTTGAGTAAATTCTAAAAATGCATGAGCTCCTACCTGGAGGTAGGTGAGCAGATTTAATAATTGAATTGCCCCTCATTGGTTTTTCTATATTCAGAACCTCAAAATTCCAAATAATCCTCACGAACGACCGCGCGCTTTAAATCAACCTATGTCATAATTAAGGCAATAATTATTCCCAGCACTGAGCGGATTACTCAGTAGCTTGCAGCTTGAAGTAGTGGAGCCTTAAATGAGCCAAGATAACTTAATCATATTTGATACGACGATGCGTGATGGCGAGCAAAGCCCAGGCGCTTCTATGACGAAAGATGAAAAAATTCGTATCGGTAAAGCCCTCGAAAAAATGAAGGTGGATGTTATCGAGGCAGGGTTTGCGGCAGCGAGCCCTGGTGATTTTGAGTCTATTCAAGCCGTCGCGGAAAACGTTAAATACAGCACAATTTGTAGTTTAGCTCGTGCGGTAGATCGTGATATTGAACACGCTGCAGAAGCACTAAAAAGAGCTGAGCGTGCGCGTATTCACACCTTTATTGCAACTTCTCCGATTCACATGCAATACAAGTTGCGCATGCAGCCTGATCAAGTTATTGAGCGTGCTGTTTATGCGATTAAGAAGTCTCGTAGTTTCGTTGAAGATGTTGAGTTTTCTTGTGAAGATGCGGGTCGTTCTGATATTGATTTCTTATGCCGTATTATTGAAGCCGCAATTGATGCTGGTGCAAGCACGATTAATATCCCTGATACCGTTGGTTATGCTATTCCTGCTGAATTTGGCGCGACGATTAAGACCTTAATTGAACGTATCCCAAATGCGGATAAAGCCATTTTCTCTGTGCACTGCCACAATGATTTAGGTTTAGCGGTCGCTAACTCCTTATCGGCTGTTGCTAATGGTGCTCGCCAGGTTGAATGTACCATTAATGGTTTAGGTGAGCGTGCCGGTAATGCATCTCTAGAAGAGCTTGTGATGGCTACTCGTACGCGTCATGACTTATTTAATATCTCTACTGGCATCGATGCGACTCATATCGTACCGACCTCTCGTCTAGTCTCTTCTATTACTGGCTTTCCAGTGCAGCCTAACAAAGCGATTGTTGGTGCGAATGCCTTTGCTCATGAGTCAGGGATTCACCAAGATGGCGTATTAAAGCATCGTGAAACCTATGAAATTATGAAGGCGGAAGATGTCGGTTGGGGCGCGAACAAAATGATCATGGGTAAGCACTCAGGTCGCGCTGCTTTCCGCAGTCGCTTAGAAGAGTTGGGTGTTAATTTTGATACCGATGAAGCGCTAAATAATGCCTTTGCTCGCTTTAAAGAATTGGCTGATAAAAAGCATGAAATCTTTGATGAAGATCTTCAAGCTCTAGTGTCCGAGAGTAATGCGAAGACTGCTAGTGAGCGTTTTAAATTAGTTTCTCTATCAGCTCATAGTCAGACTGGTGAAACGCCAACGTCTGAAATCGTATTGAACATGGACGGTAATGAGCAGAAAGCGAAAGCGGACGGCAGTGGCCCTGTTGATGCGGCATTTAAAGCTATCGAAACAATTGTTGATTCGAAAGCTAGCTTACAGCTGTATTCAGTAAATGCTATTACTGAAGGTACGGATTCTCAAGGGGAAGTAACTGTTCGTCTAGAGAAAGGCGGCCGTATCGTTAATGGTAGTGGTGCGGATACCGATATCGTTACAGCTTCTGCAAAAGCCTATATCTGTGCATTGAATATGTTGATGGATGATAAAGAGCGTCAGCACCCTCAGACCGAAGGGGTTTAAGTCTCAGGGCTTAATCTGATTATGTTAGAGCAGCAGCGAATTGAGTACTTACAGGCGATGGGAATCCAGTTATGGATGCCGCGTGAACCTGTGGCAAACGCTGCAGAATCTTCTTGGCTTGCAACTTCTGATACTGAACAAGCTAATACCGAATCTTCTGGTGATGCTATCTCTGTTCAGGCAGGGCATGCGGCTGATTTATTGGCTGGGATGGGCTTTGCGCCGGATCCGGCAAAACCTATCAGTGAAGAAGCCAAAGCGCCTGCTGAGGTTCGCAAGCCAGAAGAAATGGCCAAGGCTGTTTCTACTGCTGTAACTGATGTTCAAGAGGTTAATCAGCCTGAGGCTGTTGACCTAACAGTCCCGAATTTTGAATTGCATTTTGCATTATGGCCCTGTGGTGTTTTATGGGTTGCTAGCAAAGCATTCGAGAAACGTGATTATGCTTTTCAAACAGCCGTAAGTTATTCCTTATTAGGTAATGCGGTTCCTCAAGCCAGTTATTCTGAATTTAAGTGGCCCTACATCCAAGGCAGTAGCGAAGATCAGAGTATGCCTGTTGCCTTACGAGCATTAACGGCGCAATGGGAATTCATGAGTGGCCAGGGTGCTAGGGGTTGGGTATCTATGGATAGCACAAGTTCTGAATGGCTAGGTCGAGTTGCAGCAAAACCCTTATTCTCAGTGGCTAGTGATGACGAGCTGTATTCTTCTTCGGGTAAGAAACAGCTTTGGTTAGCTCTGCACAATCTTTCTACTAAAATAGTTTCCTAATCTCTATGTCGATAAGAAGTATGCAAGAGGCTGATCTTGCAGCCGTGATGGTTAATGAAAACGCGGCATATGATTTTCCTTGGTCTGCTTCCATCATGGCCAGTAATCAGAAGCGCCATTACAGTATTATATTTGAAAGTGATGAGGGAACAATTTTAGGGCATGCAATATTAAGTACGGTTGCAGATGAGGCAAGCGTGTTAAATATCGCCGTCTCCCCTTTAGCTCAGAGACAGCGTATTGGCTATCAACTAATGGAAAATATTCTAGCTCATGCCGTGGATAAAAAATGCTTGGAAGTTTTTTTAGAAGTAAGGGAGTCTAATCGACCTGCGTTTACAATGTATCATCAATTTGGCTTCAATGAAGTTGGATTACGGAAAAATTATTACCCCAGTCATCAAGGGCGTGAAGATGCTATTTTATTAGCTTGTTATCTTTAATATCTGAGAATTAAGTTTGTTTTAATGCCACTTTTTTGATTTTTCTTAGCATAACTGCTAAAAACTGTTTTATTATATTTCGACAGTATCTCGGTTTTTAACCTCCAATATCTTTAAAGGATTAAAGATGAAGTATGTATTGTTTTTATGTCTATTTCTCATTTATCACTCTTCGTATGCAATTGAAAGACAGGTAGGTTTGTATGTTGAATCTATTGATCTCGATGATGGGGCTGCTGAGGAATTAGGGATAGGAAAGAACTTAAGAACTGTTGGAATGAGTGTCTCAATTCGTAAGCCTTGGCTAGAGGACTTGGCATTTCAATACTCATTGGGAGCCGGTGTCAGTATTGGGAAAGATGAGAATGCTTTCTCTCAGCAAGTTTCTAATGGATTTAGTACTGACAAAGAACAGGAATCTAGCATTCTAGGCTTTTCAGGCTTTGCAGATATTGGATAAAGTAGCGAGTTCTTTGGGCATGTAAGAAGTTATTTAGGATTGGGTACTTCTTATTTTTCTATAGAACGGCAGATAACAGATTGCACTAACTGTGAGACACAGGAAATTGATCTATCATTTGCTCCTTATCTAAAAATGGGGATGGAATTCTGTGCTCAACTTTATTGCATACAAGCAAATTATCGCCAATTCATAACCAATGAGTTTAACCAAGGTATTTTCTTCTCCATCCAAGGCCGGCGCTGATTCTTGGCTTTTAATTTTTAGCTGTTAATATTGATACTAACGACATCTAAGCAGTAATCATTAGGAATATAAATGACGTCACGGATGAAAAGAATTCTATCAATCAGTATCTTTATGGGAATCTCAGTAAGCTCTCTGGCTGACCTGAAGCAAACAGGGATCTATCTGTCAGCTGAAAGTTTGGCGGTCACTAAAGCTGAGCAGGAAGGATTAGGGACGCAATTAAGGACGCTGGGTGTAGATTTTAATAAAACAACGGCATTAAGCCCTGTAATTGATCGTTACTTTTCTTTGGGTCTAGGCTTAACCGGAGGGGATGATAAAGATTCTTTTGATCAAGGTGTTCAGCAGGGCTCAGAAGGAACTGTGTTTCATAAGGAGTCCAGTATCTTTGGTGCTACACTCTTCGGGGATGTCGGAGTAAGCAAACCCTTGAATGCGAAAACGATGGCTTTCGCTGGCATCGGCAGTAGCTACTATTATTTAAATAGGGAAATATCTGATTGCTCAGACTGTAAGACTGAAAAAATTAATCTTGCATTTGCCCCTTATGCCAAGCTTGGTATGAACTTTTGTGGAGAGCGAAGCTGTGTTGATGTCAGTTATCGCTATTTTATGACGGAAGACTATGTTCATGGCCTTGGTATCTCTTGGCGAACACTTCGCTAGTATGAAGTTAATTGCGAGAGGGATGCTTTTGTAGCTTTCTTTGTAAGGTTCTACGGTGCATACCTAACGCTCTTGCTGTTGAAGATATATTGCCTTCATGTTCATGTAATACCCTTTGAATATGTTCCCACTCCAAACGTTCTACTGACATAGGGGTTTCTTCAATAGCTACTTCCGTCGCACTTTTTTCTCCCTCAAAGGCCTGTATTAATTCTTTTACCGTGGCAGGTTTATGGAGGTAATTAAACGCCCCTAGTTTAATGGCTTCGACAGCGGTAGGAATGCTGGCAAACCCGGTTAATATCACGATACGAGCTTCGGAATTAATTTCATGCAAACGTTTAATGATATTTAGCCCAGATTCCTGACCTAATCTTAGATCTAAACTAATCCAGTCGAAGACCTGTTCCTGCATAATCTTTATGGCTTGCTCGGCACTATTAACGTCACTGGTCTGATAGCCTAAGCGTACTAGGCTGCGAGTGAGTACTTGAGCGAAATGATCTTCATCATCAATGATCAAGATACGTTTATTCACGCAAGCTAAGTTTTGACTCATTTGTTAGTTTCTCTACATGGGAGGTTGATTACGCAGGTGGTAGAGCCATCTTTATTGGCTGATAGGTGAACCTGACCATTAAATTGTTCAATGCTCGCATTACTTAAATATAAGCCCAAGCCTATACCATGTTCTTTATCACTGGCAAATAGATGATCCTTCTTTAGATCGTTTGCTGCAAGAGGGTCGGGCTGGTGAATCGTAAAGTACCATTGTTTATCAATAACTTTACTCGAAAGTTCGATAGTTTGAGACCCTGCTTGGGCTGCATTATCTAACAAGTTGAGTAGCGCTTGATCTAATAAGGGGGACTTGGGGATGTTAGCTGTTTCTTCAAATCCGTTATTTGCCCAAATCGCTCTTGGCTGGCTTAAGCGCCAGCGATGCAATAAAGTTGTTAGCCATTGGCTAGCATTATTGTAATCATTTTTTGTATGGATGTTTCTTCCTGCGAGAGCTAGGCGTTGTAGGGATTGACGGCACAGTGTGACTTGCTGGTGCAGTAGTTCGCCATCTTCTTTGCTTAACGTTATGCCATGCTCAAGGCTATCATTCAATATCATTTCCATTGTCATCAATGGAGTGCCCATTTCATGAGCGGTACCGGCGGCTAAGGTCGCGATACCAATGAGCTGCTCATTTTTTAATTGTTTCTCACGTAATTCAATTAATTGCTGGCGACGCTTGATGCTAGCTTCCATTAAAGCGGGAATTAATAAACTTAATGCAATGGCACTGATAACGAACGTTAGCCACATGCCCGCAAGGTGCCAATATATAAATCCTCCCCCTGTAGAGCTTGATCCTGCAAGATGGTGGCCTGGCATGGATGATTCAATCGGAAGGTAAAACTGAGTCAGTAGTGAATAATCTATAATACAGGCGCTGGCGATAAACCAGACCCAAGTTTTACTGAGGTTATATGCGGCTATTACGATTAAAACCAAAAAATATGAAATAAGAGGGTTACTTGCCCCTCCCGTGAAGTATAAAAAGAGTGTGATGAGCTGAGTTTCGAATAACAGGTGCAGTGCTAATTGATTGGCTGTAAGGCCTTTGCGTTTTTGTATTAAGCCAATAACTATCAGGGGTAAATACCCAGCAAGAGTTAGCCAAGTGACTAATTCAGGGTAAAAATGATTCAATTCAAGGTAAATGACAAAGCCTAGCAATAGAGAGGCAATAACAAGACGCAAGGTGGTTAAGCGGTTTATTACGAAAGTAAGGTTGGTATTAAGGCTGGATAGTGCTGGATTTTGCATAATTTACGTAAGACTCGAATATTGCTCGTTCATTATTATACGGTGTTGGCGAGTATTCTGTATAATGTCGGTTTTGATCCATATCATAGGCAATACGCAAAATGAGTCAGTTTGCAGAAGAAGTTGGAAAACGTCGCACATTCGGCATTATTTCCCACCCTGATGCGGGTAAAACCACCATCACCGAAAAACTTTTATTATTAGGTAATGCTATTCAGTTAGCGGGCACGGTGAAAGGTAAAAAAACTGGCCGTATGGCAACCTCGGATTGGATGAAGATGGAGCAAGATCGAGGTATCTCGATTACGACCTCTGTAATGCAGTTTCCATATAACGATCGAATGGTTAACTTGCTAGATACTCCTGGGCACGAAGATTTCTCGGAAGATACCTATCGAACCTTAACCGCAGTTGATTCTGTTCTCATGGTGATCGACGGTGCTAAAGGGGTAGAAGATCGAACCATTAAGCTAATGGATGTATGTCGTTTACGCGATACACCGATCTTTACCTTCATTAACAAAATGGATCGTGAAGTACGCGATCAGATTGATGTACTGGATGAAGTTGAATCGGTTCTTAAGATTAAATGTGCCCCGATTACCTGGCCAATAGGCATGGGTAAGGCATTTCGCGGTGTGTATAACTTATACACTGATACCGTGCATTTATTTCAGCCGGGACAAGCCAGTGTGGTTCCTGATGATGTACAGATTCAAGGGCTAGATACGGATGAAGCGCGCGCAGAATTAGGTGCTGATCTAGTTGAAGAGTTAATTGATGAAGTAGAGCTGGTTCGCGGTGGCAGTTATGAATTCAATTTGGAAGAGTATTTGGCGGGTGAAATGACCCCAGTATTCTTTGGTACGGCTTTAGCGAATTTTGGTATTCGTGAAATGCTGAACTATTTTGTTGATTGGGCCCCGGCTCCAATTAGTCGTGAAGCTGGCGATCGTACAGTTCAGCCTGATGAAGAAAAATTCAGTGGTTTTATTTTTAAAATCCAAGCCAATATGGACCCTAAGCACAGAGACCGTATTGCTTTTATGCGAATTTGCTCTGGCACCTATAGCCGGGGTATGAAAATGAAGCACTCGCGCTTAGGAAAAGATATTAAAGTTGCAGATGCTGTAACTTTCTTAGCTGGAGACCGCTCGAATGTAGAAGAAGCGATTTCTGGCGAGATTATCGGTTTGCATAATCACGGTACGATACAAATTGGTGATACCTTTACTCAAGGCGAAGAAATGCGCTTTACCGGCATTCCTCACTTTGCTCCAGAGCTATTTAAGCGAGTACGCCTGAAGGACCCTCTGAAGATGAAACAGCTGCAAAAAGGGTTGCAGCAGCTGTCGGAAGAAGGGGCTACTCAGCTATTTATGCCGCTAAATAATAATGACCTTATTCTAGGGGCAGTTGGTGTGCTGCAGTTTGATGTAGTGAAGCAGCGCCTAAGTGATGAGTACAAGGTTGAGTGTATTTATGAACCTATTAGTGTCAGTACAGCACGCTGGGTTTATTGTGATGATGATAAGGTATTTACCGAGTTTAAGCGTAAAGCGGCCGATAACTTAGCAATGGATGGTGGTGGTCACTTAACTTACATCGCCCCGACTCGAGTTAATTTGAGCTTAACTCAGGATCGTTTTCCGGAAGTTGAATTCCGTTCGACACGTGAGCATTAATCTGTTTGGACGTTACGGATTATAGTTTGGGAATGATAAAAGGGAGAACTAATGACTCTCCCTTTTTTATATTCAGCAGCTTAATATCGAGCAGTTTAAGTTTCTTGTGCTGCGACATCGGGAAAGCGTGCTTCCCAATTATTGATTAGCGCCACTTGATCAATATCTGAGGGGTGAAACCCACGTTTGAAAAACTTTTTTACACCATAAAAGTTGGCCCGCAAAATTCCTTTTTTCCCCCAGAAGAACTGACTTGCTTGTTTCCACTCCTTCCAGCTGGGTAGATGTTTGGTTTTAATTAGCATGCGAAGTTGAAAATAAGCGATACGACTGAATAGCGTAATCATTGCGATAACCATGACCCTTCGTCGCATCCATTCATCACCGACTTTTTGATTGAAAACATCAAAAGCAACAGACTTGTGTTCGATTTCTTCTACTGCATGCCAAAGTAACATTTGACGAAAAGCATCAGGGGTATCATCTAGTATGTTGGGATTTTTGAGGATGAACTCGGCAAGGCTAGCGGTGAAGTGCTCCATAGCCACTGTAAGTGCAAGCTGTCTTTCTGGACCAAAGCTGCTCTCAAGCATCTCGATGCGAGAAGCCATGTTATCAATAACGAGATCCATTGGGATGCCAAGCTTGCTAATTTCGCTATTGAGCTCTTCGTGGCAGCGGCCATGGTGCGCTTCTTGGCCGATAAAACCGCGTATTTCCGCAATCATTTTTTTATCGGTTATGCTTTTTTGATAATGGCGTACTGAGTGAATGAAAAAACGTTCACCATCGGGAAACATGCCCGATAGCGCATAGAAAAAAGTACTGATTAATGAGTTGTTCTTAATAGCAAAGCGATCCATTTTCATGCTGTTGGTCGCGAATTGCATACGGCGAGGTTTTATTGCAAGATCTTTATCGTTGAGTTTATTCATAGTGCATGCCTTTTTTTATTATGGGATAACTATGGCACAGGGTGAGTCATCTGATTAGGTGATTTAGAGGCAATAATTAGTGTTTTAGGATCAGCTGCTATGGCGATACAGTCAAATAGTGAAATTAAGTCGCTGGTTACGGCGGGTGAGGGTGAGCTATATATTTCATCTGACTACCTAATTTTATTATTGAACTTTGGTATTGAACTGGGTTTAAAGCAGAGTGATTTGTTAAGCGGGACTGGCTTAGAGGTGGATATATTAATTCGCCCAGGCATTTCTATTGGCCATAAGTCCTTTATTGCCGTGGTATCAAACTTTACCGCCTTAATGCCCGATATGGCGCTGGCAGTTGAGTATGGTAAGCGCATGACACTGTCGCAGCATGGCGCGCTGGGAATTGCTGCGCGCTATAGCCGAACAACAGATGATGCTGCGACTGCTGTGACGGCATATATGCGCACACGGGCAGAAATATTTAATATTCGTCGTCAGAGGGATGCTGAATATAGGCGGCTATATCTCGGCTTTGAAGTCGAGACATGCCCTGAGGTATATTTTTTGGCCTTAGCTTTTTTAACCAGTATAGAATTCATTATTCGCCAAATGATCTCGGTGCCGGTGGTTATTCACAGCCAAATCAAACTACCAATTTCCTGCCAGAAATGGTGCGGAAAAAACATAGAGCAATATGTGGTTACCTTGGATGATGATGTGCTGGGGGCAACGATTCAATTTAACGCCTCTAGCCTGCAGTTGAAGTGGCCGGTAGAGGTTCTAAATGACTTGTTACCCGCTTTTGACTTGGATCTGGTAACGATGGCCCAAGGTGCTTGTGAAGAGCAGCTGCAAACCATTTCAATTCCGACCAGTGTTAAGCTGTTGGTCGAACGTGAATTGAAAAAAATAGAAGATGGTCTGCCCAGTATTGAAAAAATAGCTGAAGTTCTAAATATGTCGTCGGCAACCTTGAAAAGGAAGCTGAGAGCGGAAAATACTAGTTATCGAGAAGTCCGAGATCAGGCTTTATTTAAAAGGTCTAGGCAGATTCTGCTAACGTCACAATTACCGATAGAAATCATCGCTGACAAGTTGGGTTACAGTGATGGTAGTAACTTCTCTAAGGCATTCAAAGGTTGGTCTGGTATGACGCCCTCAGAATACCGTCAACAATAGCGCAAGCTCGCTTATTAAAAAACTCCTGCTAATTATAGACAGTTTCAATTAGAAACTGGTAAATCAACCGTGCTGAACTAACCTTGCAACAACAGCTTCTCAATCTTCTGAGTAAGGCTTTTGATTTATCTGCATTTTTCAGGATGAATAAAAAATGATCGCTTATTTCATAATTTCAATATCCATGACGGCATTAATCTGTTATGGTGCGTACCGCTTTTTCCAGCAACAGGTGAATACCTGTCAGCTGACATTAGATGATGCCAAAGGCTATTATCTAATTGCAGCTATCCTAATCGGTTTTTTAGGAAGCGGAATTAGCTTTTATGTAGGCCAGGTACTGGGCTACAGTAATCAGGAAGAAAGCTCTAGTGCTATGGCGTTGGCCATCTTGTTAAACATTATGGCGGCCCTCCTGACTTTAATTTGGGGTTTGGTGAAGTTTCATCAACCTGAAAAATATTAATACAATGTCTGAATTTAGCTCGCCCCGTCCCCCTGAGCTTCATGACGACGTTGTGTACTTTGTAACTTCGTAAATTGGGCTTGCGCGGTGAGTTCTACTTGTGTAGAATTTCGCCTCTTTTTTAAGATTGCAAAGCCCTAGAAAGGCGAGAATTTAATGAAAACTTATAGTGCAAAACCAGAAAGCGTACAACGCGAGTGGTTTATAGTTGATGCCGCCGAACAGACTCTGGGGCGTCTGGCAACTGAGATTGCTCTTCGTCTAAAAGGCAAGCATAAGCCAGAATATACTCCTCACGTAGATACTGGCGATTACATCGTTGTTATCAATGCGGATAAAGTTCGTGTTACTGGTAAAAAAACGACTGATAAAATGTATTACCGTCACACTGGTTACCCAGGTGGTTTGCGTTCTATCTCTTTCGACAAGTTGATCGATCATAAGCCAGAAATGGTTATCGAACAGGCTGTTAAGGGTATGCTTCCAAAGAATCCTTTAGGTCGTGATATGTATCGTAAGCTTAAAGTGTATGCAGGATCTGAACATCCGCATGCCGCTCAACAGCCACAAACTTTAGAGATTAACGGATAAGACATGGCAGCGACTCAATATTACGGTACTGGCCGTCGTAAGACCTCAACTGCACGCGTTTTCTTGCGTCCAGGCACAGGCACTATCCAGATCAACAAAAAAGCAATCGAAGCTTATTTCGGTCGTGAGACTGCACGTATGGTAGTACGTCAGCCACTAGAATTGACTGAAAGCTTAGAAAAATTTGACGTGATCGTAAACGTAAAAGGCGGCGGCGGTAGCGGTCAAGCTGGCGCGATTCGTCACGGTATTACACGTGCATTGATGCAGTATGATGAGACTCTTCGTCCTACTCTACGTCAAGCGGGTTATGTTACTCGTGATGCTCGTGAAGTTGAACGTAAGAAAGTTGGCCTACGTAAAGCACGTAAGAAGCCACAGTTCAGCAAGCGTTAAGATCAAACTTGCGCTACATCAAGAAACGCTCAATGTATTATGCATTGGGCGTTTTTTTTTAGCTAAAGCCCCAGCACTATTGGGGTTTTTAGTTGTCAGCGGGGCGCATTTTCATTACTATGTGCGCCGCTTTGTATATCTAGCTGATGCTAACGCAGGTTTGCATGAAATTGCGGGCTATACTGCGTTAAGCCAAAAATTATAATGATGGGAGAATAGGTGATGAGTCAAGACGGCGTGAATAACAGTCGACGTCTGCTACTCCTGGGTTCGACCGCTGCTGTTGGTGCTGTAGGCGCCGGCTTTGTTGCTGTTCCATTCCTAGCTTCATGGAACCCTAGTGAGAAAGCAAAAGCTGCTGGTGCACCTGCTAAAGTAGACATTAGTAAATTAGAGCCTGGTGCTATGCTGACTGCCGAATGGCGTGGCAAGCCAGTCTATGTTGTACGCCGTACTGAAGAAGTACTGGGTATGCTAGAAGGCTTAAATGGTCGTTTGAAAGATCCAGCAAACGATAATAAGGCACAACAGCCGACTTACGCAGACAATTTACAGCGCTCTCGTCAGCCTGAATTATTGGTTCTACTAGGTGTATGTACTCACCTAGGTTGTGCACCAAAGTTCTATGCTGAAGTTAAGCCAGAGCCATTTGATGCAGACTGGAAGGGTGGTTTCTTCTGTCCTTGTCACGGTTCGCGTTTCGATATGTCTGGCCGTGTATATAGTGGTTCTCCTGCGGCAGATAACTTGATTGTTCCTCCTTACTCGTTTGAAGGTGACAATGTCCTAGTAATCGGTATTGATGAGGAAACTGCATAATGAGCCAGCAGAAAAATCCTATCATGGGCTGGATTGACGATCGTCTGCCAGTAACCGTGACTTACGAAAAGCATATGTCTAAGTACTATGCACCCAAGAACTTCAACTTCTGGTATTTCTTCGGCGTATTGTCGATGATTATGCTAGTAAACCAGATCCTAACGGGTATCTGGTTAACGATGAACTTCACTCCTAGCGCAGATGCGGCTTTCGCATCGGTTGAATACATCATGCGTGATGTAGAGTGGGGTTGGTTATTGCGTTATATGCACTCTACGGGTGCTACCTTCTTCTTTATTGCTATCTACCTACACATGTTCCGCGCAGTATTGTACGGATCTTACCAGAAGCCACGTGAGCTGATCTGGTTGTTCGGTATGGGAATCTATCTAGCACTTATGGCTGAAGCTTTCATGGGTTATGTATTGCCTTGGGGTCAGATGTCTTATTGGGGTGCTCAGGTAATTATCTCTTTGTTTGGTGCGATCCCAGTCATTGGTGACGACCTTACAACTTGGATTCGTGGTGACTTCCTGATTTCAGGCGCTACGCTAAACCGTTTCTTCGCACTACACGTGATTGCTGTCCCATTAGTGATTGTTGCCTTGGTTGTATTGCACTTGTTGGCACTACACGAAGTCGGTTCTAACAACCCAGATGGGGTTGATATTAAGAAGCACAAAGATGAAAACGGCGTACCTTTAGATGGTGTTCCTTTCCATCCTTTCTACACAGTACACGACATGGTCGGTATCGTAGTCTTCTTGATGATTTTCTGTTCTGTCATGTTCTTCTTCCCAATGGGTGGTGGATTCATGCTGGAATACGCGAACTTTGAGCCTGCGAACGGTCTGAAGACCCCTGAGCATATTGCTCCGGTATGGTACTTCGGTGCTTTCTATACCATCTTACGTGCAATCCCTGATAAGTTATTAGGTGTTATTGCGATGGGTGCTGCGATCGCTATCTTGTTCGTACTACCTTGGTTAGATAAGAGCCCTGTGAAGAGTATTCGTTACAAAGGTATGATCAGTAAGACCTTGATCCCAATCTTTGGTGTGGTATTCGCTATTTTGACTTGGTTAGGTACTCAGCCATCTGATGGTTACTTCCTAGGCTTGATCAACAATACAACTTTGGCTCAGTGGTTAACTGCATTCTACTTCGGTTATTTCTTATTGATGCCTTTCTATACTCGTATGGAAAAAACCAAACCTGTTCCTGAACGTGTAACTGGAGGCCACTAGAATGAAAATAGTTATTGCTCTGTTCGCTATGATGGCTTCAACTCTTGCATTCGCTGCGGGTAGCAAGATTCCATTGGATGAACATAAAACAGATTTGAGTGATACTGCCTCTTTGCAGCGTGGCGCTCAAACTTTCATGAACTACTGCATGGGTTGTCACTCACTAGAACACGGTCGTTATAACCGTGTTGCTAGAGACTTAGATATCTCTGAAGAGTTGATGCAAGAAAACTTAAACTTCGCGGGTAAGCGTTTTGGTGATCTTATGACGATCGCTATGCGTACTGAAGATTCTAAGAAATGGTTCGGTGCTACACCTCCAGATCTTACTTTGGTTACTCGTGTACGTGGTGGTGACGGCGATTGGTTGTACACTTACCTGCGTTCTTTCTACGAAGATACTAGCCGTCCTTGGGGCGTGAACAATACCGCATTTAAAGATGTGGGTATGCCTCACGTTCTTGCTGACTTGCAAGGTGTGCAGAAGAAAGGTTGTGCACCGGTATCAACAGGTTATGATTCTTTAACCGGTACTGAGATCATGGTTGATAGCTGTGAACTTGAAACTCCGAAAGAAGTATTATACCTAGCGGAAGAAGGTCAATTAACTCCAAAAGAATACGACAATCTAGTGTATGATTTGGTGAACTTCTTAGTATACATGTCTGAGCCGATCGCTTTAGAGCGTGAACGTCTTGGTTGGTGGGTACTATTGTTCTTGGTTATTTTCCTAATTCCTGTTTACTTGTTGAACAAAGAATACTGGAAAGAAATTCACTAGTTCGATTTCGAATTAGTAGAATTACCTGTACTGCTCGGCGCGGAAACGTGTCCGGGCTGTATTTGTTTTTGAATAGTTAAAAATTTTATTTAGCTGGGGGATTATATGGGTGTTGTTGCTAAGCGTTCTTCAATGACGTTTTATTCGGATGGGACTGATCATTATAGCCATCGTGTACGCATTGTTTTAGCTGAAAAAGGTGTAACCGTAGAAGTTCACGACGTAGACGCTGATAACAAGCCAGAAGATTTGGCTACTTTGAATCCGTATAATTCATTGCCAACATTAGTTGATCGTGAATTGGTGCTATACCAGCCAAACGTAATGATGGAATACTTGGATGAGCGTTTTCCACATCCACCATTATTGCCTGTTTACCCGGTTGCTCGTGCGGAAAGCCGTTTATTGATTCACCGCATCGAAAAAGACTGGTGTGTATTAGTAGACACTATCTTCTCGCCAACGGCGAAAGATAAAGATAAAGAAAAAGCACGTAAAGAATTACGTGAAGGCATGATGACGATCGCGCCTATCTTTAAAGATAAGCCGTACTTCATGAGTGAAGAATTCTCTATTGTTGATTGCTGCATGGCTCCAATCTTGTGGCGTTTGCCGGCAATGGGTATTGAGCTAAGCGGTAAAGCTGTTGAGCCTTTATTCCATTATATGGAGCGCTTATTTGATCGTGAATCTTTCCAAGCTAGCTTGTCAGAAGCTGAGCAGGAAATGCGCGGTTAATTGAGATGCAGACAATGACACCGAGTCGCCCGTACTTAATGCGGGCACTGAATGAATGGATACTCGAGAATGATTGCACGCCTTATGTGCTGGTCGACGCGGGTTTACCTGGAGTTCAAGTACCAGAAGATTATGTGAATAACGGTCAGATCGTGCTGAATATCAGCCCTTCAGCCGTTAAAACACTGCTTATTGATGATAATGGTTTATCGTTTAACGCCCGCTTTGGTGGTGTTCCGATTGACCTTTATGTACCTATGGTTGCGATCTTGGCAATTTATGCCAAAGAGAATGGCCAGGGAATGGTATTTGGCAATGAAGCGGGGGCGCCTGATCCTGATCAGCCACCTGAGCCAACTAAGCCTGATACTCGTAATGACAAGCCGACAAAACCTCGTCCAGCGTTAAAAGTTGTGAAGTGATTGAGTGGGTAAAAAAATACCCCAGAAGATGATTCTTCTGGGGTATTTTTTTGTCTGAAATTTACGTTAAGGAAAATGGTTATTGGCGGTTAAGCTGCCAGTTGTAATCTAGAGTTTTATAGCGTGAGAAGCGTCCTACTTCGATATTGTATTGAGCGATAAACTTTAATACCCCTTGTTCGCTCTTATCCTGAGTAAAATCTTCAGAAAACCAATTGAAAATTTTGGAGATGTAAACTGTATTACCTTGAATGCTAATGCCTTTGTTTTTATCTGCTAGAAAAAGCTTTGTTTGTTCATCGAGTTGTCTATCGATAGTTTGGCTATCATAGGCTTCTGTTCTTAAGTTAGGGCAACTAAGGGAAGCGCAGACGAGCGCAAAATGAATTCTAGGTTCTTTCATTTTGCGCAATATTTTATGTTCTATGGTATCAAGGCTAATGGTTTTGCCTGCTAATACCCCCGCTGGCTTCTGCCATACTGGACTGAACCAGCTGCCGATATCTCGGATGCTCTTTTTAGGCTTATGATCGATGACCAGTTTAATCGCTAATAAATTGTAAGCATTAATATAAAAGGCGAGTTTTTCATTATCTGTTAAAGCGGTGCTATCAAACAGTGCAAGGCGTTCTAATAAAGCAGGATATAGCGGGTCTTGGCCGAAGCCTTGATAATCCACGAGGTTGCTGTGAATACCTGAAACTTCGGCAATGGCAGTGTACTTGGTTAAAAGCTTTGAATAATTTGACCAATCAAAATTGGCCGAGCTGTACTGGCTAATAAAGACTAAGCACAGTAGTAAAATACGCATATCAATCAGTCCCTGTAATATTTACTAAACCTAGTATAAATATAACTAAGGGCTCTGTCATTGAGCTTAATCATTTAGTCGAGCTAAGCAGGGTCTCAATAAATTGATGCGTTTCGTTATTATCCCACTCCCTCTCACCTAGAATACGACCTATTAACTGCCCTTTTTTTCCTATTATAAAGGTTACAGGTAGGGCCGAAACTTCGTAGATATCACCTGCAGAATCACCTTCCAATGCAATTGGGAACTCCAACTTCATTTTTTTGATCCACTTTTTGACCGCTTTCTCTCGACCAGAATCTACAGAAACAGCAATAACAACAACGTCATCATTTTGATATTTGACTGAAATAGCTTGTAGAGAAGGCATCTCCATTCGGCAGGGGGCGCAGAAAGTTGCCCAAAAGTTTAGCAGGACAATTTTACCTCGATAGTCAGAAAGCTTTATTTCTTGCTCGCTCGTGCCTGGCAGAGAGAAGTCAGGGGCCATTACCGGAGGTTGTTGCGAAAATCGTTCATATGGCATATTGGCGAAGCTGGTAAGCGTCAAAAAGCTAGCGAATAGTATGCTTAGTAAAGTGGCAAAAAAATTCATGGTGTTACCTATGCCTTATAAATTATCTAGCACGTCATATAAACGAGACTTATAGACTTCGTTAAATATAATTTCTTTTTGATTATTGATAATAACAGTAGAAGCCATTTTGCCATCATACATGTCTTGTAGTGTGTCGTTATTATCTACAAGGGTAGTCATTTGGTTGTAGCCATTATCTCTTTGGTAGTTTTTAGATTGAGAGATGCTACTGGATATAAAGTCGACCATTAAAAAGCGAATATTAGGGTAAGAATCCATTTTATAGTTGATCTCATCCATATGACCGCTACATGTGGTACACCACATAGTGAAATATAAGACAACGGCATCATGATTTGCTAATTCATCTTCTAATTCTATTGATATCTCTTCGGTTGATAGCAGATTAAAATCATCACTAATAATAATCTCAAAATCTTCACTGCTACGAATGTCTTTGCTTTCTGGGGCGAGATCTTCAACGCACGCGCTCAATAAGAGTGCCATTGAAATACAAATAAAGTGTTTAATTGAATGCATAGCTTAAGCCTAAAGTAATAATGTCGGTAACTGGAAAGTTCATTCCATGATCATCAGAGGCAAAAGCATGGCTCCAGCTCGCTTTGTATATATAGCGTAGATCTGGGCTTGCATAGGCTGTGGTTAATGATGCTGATTGTTTTTCTAATTGGCTTTTAGCTTCTTTATGCTTGCCTGTTTGAGCTTTCCCTTCTTTCAAGCTCGCCAACGCCGCTGAGAATGTTACCGTATCTAAATCTTCTAAAAATACAGTATAACCTATAGAAGCTGATAAAAACCGGCGATCGCCTAAGCGTTTAGTATAGGGCTCAACTGCTTCTCCATATTCTTGGTTTACTGGGCGAGCGAAATGTTTGCCGTAAGAGCCCTGTAAAGTAGCAGTAAGGGGGTAGACTGATTTTTCAATGATAATGTTGCTATCAAAGCGGTATAACCCACGACCAGTGATATCGTAATTGACACTGGCACTATCACCATACATGGAATTTCCTGTCGGTACGGTGAGACTGCCGCCCAAATAAATAGCCGGCTTGAGATCTTCTATACTATTCACTTGATAAACACAGGTCACTCGATCAAATGTTTCATACCAAAAACTTAAGCTGGTATCACCAAAGCCATCAGATTTGATGCTATCTCCAGAAAGCTGATTATCATTCCAGACATAAGGGACAATGATGCTGGCTTGCCAGTTTTTGGATAATCTTTGTCCATAACCCAAGTTTAATCGATATTGATTAAGGCTGTCAGAGGCAGGATCGGCAATGTAGTTTCGATCAGAATCCCACTTCCCTTTGTATGACTCGATATCAAAAGAGACATCCACTACTTTCTTCCCAAACTTTGGCAACAATAATGAACCTGCACTGCCGCCACCGCAGCAGGAGGCTGCCAAGAGGGATGACGAGCTGAGCAAGCCGATGCTAAGAGTTAGAGCTTTTGATACAAAAATAGTAGATTCTTTCATTTGCTTAGTGCGCCATTTCAGGCATGGCTTCGTCAGTAGTTTTGGCGAAGGTGGCAAAATCAAGCTCTCCGCTCATTTTGGCTTCTGCATTTACACTCAACTTAACATAAAAAGTATCGGTGTAGCCGTCAATGTCAGCAGTCCATTTACCATTCCCGTCACTGGATGCCGTTGTCCACGTTTCAGCGTCTTTATCTGCACTAATAAGTACATCAATACTATCGACAGATAGTGCGTCTGCAGAACCTTCACTTAAAACTGTATTAGTAGCGAGTGCTGGAAAGCTCATCATGGATTCTTTGCTAGCAATAAACAGTTCAACAGAACGGGAAGTAGGCATCGCCATCGCCATCTCCATAGGCATAGCCATGCTTGGAACGCTACTAAAGATAATATAATTGCGTGGAAGGCCACCAATCGTATCATCAGTGCCTTTAAGTGTTGCTTTAACTGTTTCAGTCATAGACATGCTGACGTTAGGGTTAAAACTGAAAGCTTGAGCATTCTCTAGTTCTACATCGACGGTCCAGGTTCCCATGGATGTGCCCATCAGAAAATATACCGTGCAGTCAGAATTACCTTGCTCATCGGTCGTGGTGCAGCCAAGGTGAGGTGCGCTGTGTTCCATGCCGCTGTCTGTCATCAGCATCATGGGCTTAATGGTTGGGGTTTCGCCATATACCGCAAGACCGTTATCATCGGTGACATTAATCGAGAATACAGACTCACCAACAATGCCTGTTTCCGCTGATGCTAGGCTTAGAGTGTAATTAGTATCATCTGAATCATCACCACCACAAGCTATAAGCATGCAGGCAGCTAGAGTAGTTGATGTCGCTTTTAAAAAAGTTTTAGGTTTAATCATAATGGCCTCAATTTAATATCTGTAATGACTATAGGTCTTTATACAAAGAATATTTTGATAAAAATCAATTTGAGGCAAGGTTATCAATCTTCGGTAATCGTCAGCAGTGACAAATTGTCGCACCCCTTGCCTTTTGGCACTTTTTACAGCAGAAAAATGATATGGATTAGGTTTTTTTCTTATTTCTTCAATAGGCTTTTGTCAGCTGATTTATATCAACGAGAGGTCTAATTCCGTTGCCTATGATAACAACTCAAATTTTAGCTTAGGAATAGAATTATGAGTCATTGTTGCGGTGGTTGTGGTGGTGAAGACCCGTTAATGAAAAAAGAAAATAAGACTAATCAAAATACTGATCAGCTTGCCGAAGTGAATAAAGAATTGGTCGGTAGCGAAAAGCTAGAGAAGCCATCAGCCGATAAAGCTACTGCAAATGTCAGCTCAACAACGGGAACGTGGCAGCCACCGGGCCAATAATATGACTTTGAATGAAGGGGTTTCAAGTCTTTCACTTTCAGCCTCGAGTCATCGCGCCCCTTCTCAGAGAACAGAATTGCCGGGTGATTTAGCAGTATGGATTTTTATCTTCGCTGAATTGACGGTATTCGCAATCTTCTTTTTTTGTTACAGCTGGATGCACAGTCATAATATCGATATGTTCAGAGCAGGGCAGGAAAACCTTCATCCGATTGCAGGCTTGATTAATACCGTCGCTTTAATTACCAGTAGTTATACTGTGGCCCTTGCTGTGTTATTCGCAAGGCGTGGAAGCATACGGTTAACCCGTTATGGATTGATCGCTTCTGTTTTACTCGGAATGATTTATGTGGTTACTAAATTATGGGAGTACGGCGAATTAATTGAAGCGGGCTTTAACCTATCGACTAACAACTTCTATATGTTTTACTTTTTCACTACTGGCTTCCATTTTATGCATGTATTGCTGGGTTTGGTAATTTTGAGCATTATGGTTTTTCGATTAAACAGTCTCAATACGGCTTCACTCTCTGAAACAGAGCAGCTTAATTTAGAATCTTCAGCGAGCTATTGGCATATGGTGGACTTGTTGTTGATTATTCTGTTTCCTTTGGTTTATGTTCTATGAGTCGGAAATATGCGTTTATCCTAGGTGGAATGAATGTTTGATGTATTGAAAGCTGAAGGGCTAAGGTTAACGGTTGTTTGGTTAGGACTGATTTTATTAACCTTAGCAGCCATCATCGGCTCTCAACTACACATGGAGCATGACGTTTTATTAACGGTTGTTGCGGTTATTACAATCTCAAAAGGCATATTGATTGCGGATGTCTTTATGGATTTAAGGGCGGCACCTAAAGTCTGGTATGGCTTAATGGTTAGCTACATCATTATTGTTCCTGCATTAATTTTCGCTATTTATTTTTCATCTTGATAGCCATTCGAGTTTTGAATGGCTATCAAGATGAACGCCGATATAAAAGCCGTAGGCTAATACAATAGGCGAGGTTTATTATTAGTTACGACCGTAATATCGAGGGCGCTGGAAACGATAAAACCCACTTTCTTCCTCTTTTGCTATCGTGCTTGCACTTTTGCCAAAATATTCACTGCGTAATTCTGCGAGCTGGGTTTCTGGTACTTCATTATTATCGGCAAGCAGCTGCTGGCGAGAAACCATATAGGCACTACCATTTTCCCAGCGCTTTTGTCGCTGCTCATCAATAATGGCCATCTTCTCAATGGTTTGCTGATCAAAACCTAATTGCTGTCGAATATCTTTTATTTGCTGTTGACGGTCTTCGCTAGAAAGCTGTTGTAAATCTTTTTGTACCGCATCCATGCCAAATAAAATCGAAGCAATTGTTCCTTGCAGGCTACCGGTTTGAGTATTAATGGTATCGACTATAATGCCATTAGCTTGATTAAAAGAGTTTTGCAGACGATCAACTCTTTCATGCATTGGCAGATCAAAAGAGACCTCTAATGCATCTAGGGTGCTGTGTAATTCTAATTGCGCAGCCTCATAGCTATCTTGTTCTTCTGACCATATTTCGTATGCTGCAAGGGGGAACAGTTCGGTGCGTTTTTCCCATAACATACCACCACGGCTTAGTGGCTCGAGATCCATTAGGGTACGGTTTTCTTCAACTAACCAAAGTTCATATTGGTCTAGGCGCAGCCAGGTACTTAATATGGCATCGGCATAACCTGGAAAGGCACTGACGAGTACTTTCTTTAACTGTTCGTTGGGGGGGGCTGATAAATATTGAATCAGGTGGTCGCGTATATAAATTAATTTGGCTTGAATATGCGTCAGATGAATCTGATCTTGATATTGCTGCTGTAAGTCTAAAATAATACTCTGAATTTCAGGGCCCCATTCGTTGCTCATAATGGCGGTGGTTTCTACCTGATTTTCAATAAAATTTGTGATTTCTTGCGGCTTTGAGGGAGACACCTCTGCATCGGGAATGAGGGAGTAGCCTGAAATCATTAAAACTACGAGTAGGCTAGTGCCTAAAACAGTCTTCAACATACAACACCTTTTTTTATTATAAAAAAGCAGCACGATTAAGTGCTGCTTAAAATGAAAAAATTTATAGCAATGGCTCTAGGTGAGGCCAAATCAAATCCGCGAGTTTTTTCGAACCTGAAGTTGCTGGGTGAATGCCATCAAAGACAATGTCGCGCTTGTTAATAACTGCGCGAGGATCAACAAAAGTACAGTTAACCGTCGAGTTTGCACAAGCATCAGCTAGAATTTTGTCACCATAATCAACAGCTTGCTTGAGGCTCTTAAGTGGTAATAACGCGTTCTTGGTATAGTAGTAACCAAGATAGATAATATTTTCTACGCCATCGTCATCCATGTCGTTTAATAGATCAACGCCTTCAACATAAAGGTCATCAATGAAGTTACGGCATTTAGCGCTTAACTTACCAAACTGATACCACTGAGTTTTACAGTTGTAAGGATCAAACTGAATAATGGCAGGAATAAGAATGTCATTACCGCCGCCATCCATAACGATTGTGCGTATGTCACTATCATCAAGCTTAGCTTGTGCGTACTGAGCAACAACAGGTTCTACACCGATACCTGAGTTGTATAGCTGAGCACCACTAAGGGTATATTTACGAAAAGTCTGTCCCGCGTATGCTTCCAGATTACCCTGCAGTTCATCTGATAAATCAAAGATTGAATCACCTAGGGTGATCACCTGATTGTTATCTGCGTTTTGAACATAATCAGGAGACTTTTCTCCACCGCAAGCGGTTAAGAATCCCGAGATTGCCAAGAGCATGATATGGATGGGTTTGATCATAAAATTATCCTTCTTTCTTTATTATTGATTATTCAAGTGTGAGCACTAGCGGACTAATGCTGCTAAAAATACTAGGTAGGGTTTTGAGAGGGTGGGGGTCTTAACAGGTCAAAATGCGGAAAATTAATGAATAAAAAGATACTTTTGTTGAATTGAAGACATAGGTCTAGTGAAAGAATGGAATTCGACTAATGCCTTGGTATTAAGGTTGAACAAATACGCCACAGTTTGTTAGTGGCTCAAGTAATCTATATTTATTTTTAGATCGAAGTCATTGGGATGTGGAGGCACAAAAAAACCGCGGCTAATATTATTAACCGCGGTTTTTTTGTTAAGCCAGTAATAGGGCTTAGGTAGAAAGGCTTGGGCAGATACTTGCTCGAGTATCAATATCTTCGATAAACGTTATCCAAGCTCATTCAATTTTTGTTTTAGAACTTCCATCACAACTTGAGGGTTAACACCCTTAGCGGCTTTACGGGTTGCGCCAATGAATGGCCCAATCGCTTTCGCACGCTTGTCTTCAGGAGTATTCAAATAACCTTCAACCAGTTTTGGGTTATCGGCTAATACCTGTGCGACCACTTCTTCAATCGCAGAGGTATCAGATACTTGTTTAAGACCTAGTTGATCGATGAGTTGGTCAACGTCGCTGCCCTTGCCAGACCAAATCGCATTAAAGACTTCTTTTGCGCCATCGTTAGAAATGTCGCTGCCTTTAACGTTCTTTAGGATTGCACCCAGCTGCTCAGCGCTGACTGGAATATCCGTGATGCTGATTTCGTTCTTGTTCAACGCTGCGGAAAGGTCACCCATTACCCAGTTAGCAGTTATCTTGTAGTCGCCAGCAATCTCAGCGGCTACTTCAAAATAATCAGCCATTTCACGGCTCGCGGCTAATACCCCAGCGTTATAAGCAGAAAGACCATGCTCAGCTTCAAAGCGCGCTTTTTTCTGCTCAGGTAACTCAGGTAAGGTAGCGCGAATCGCTTCAACGTATTCTTCGTCGATGATCACAGGTAATAAATCTGGATCTGGGAAATAGCGGTAATCGTTCGCGACTTCTTTCGAACGCATGCTGCGCGTTTCGTTTTTATCGGCGTCGAATAAACGAGTTTCTTGAGTGATGCTGCCACCGTCTTCAAGAATGTCCATTTGACGTTCGATTTCAACTTCAATCGCGCGTTCTACGTTTTTAAACGAGTTAACGTTTTTGATTTCAGTACGGGTACCAAATTCTTCTTGGCCTTTCGGACGTAGAGAAACGTTACAGTCACAACGCATAGAGCCTTGAGATAAGTTACCGTCACAGATACCCAAGTAAGTCACAATGCTTTGCATCTTACGGAAATAAGCGGATGCTTCTTTTGATGAACGTAATTCAGGTTCCGATACGATTTCGATTAACGGCGTACCACAACGGTTTAAATCGATACCAGACTGGCCATCAAAACCTTCGTGAACCGATTTACCCGCATCTTCTTCAAGGTGCGCGCGGGTTACGTTAATGCGACGTGTTTTACCTTCGCCCATATCGATATCAATATGACCCATGCCGACGATTGGTTCGTGCAGCTGAGTAATTTGATAACCTTTTGGCGAATCAGGGTAGAAATAGTTTTTGCGATCAAAAACAGATTTCATACCGATTTCAGCGTCGATGGCTAAGCCAAACTTAACCGCCATACGTAAGGCTTCTTCGTTAAATACCGGTAAAACTCCCGGTAAACCCAAGTCGTAAATATTCGCTTGAGTATTCGCTTCAGCACCGTATTGAGTACTGGAGCCGGAGAAAATTTTCGATTTTGTAGCCAACTGAGCGTGAATCTCAAGGCCAATTACCACTTCCCATTCCATGATAGCGTCCTCTTATTTTAAGCCCGTTGGAGTTTTAGTATGCCAGTCAGTCGCATTCTGGAATTGATGTGCGCAGTTTAATAAACGGCTTTCATCAAAATAGTTACCGATTAACTGTAGGCCGACAGGAAGATCATTGATCATGCCCGCTGGAATCGACATGCCAGGAAGACCCGCCAAGTTCGTTGACAGGGTATAGATATCTTCTAGGTACATGCTCACAGGATCTTTGCTCTTTTCGCCAAACTTAAACGCTGGGCTTGGAGCAACTGGGCTCATGATCACATCAACATCGTTAAACGCGGCAACAAAATCATTTTTAATTAAACGACGAACTTGCTGGGCTTTTTTATAATACGCATCATAAAAACCTGCAGACAAAGCGTAAGAGCCGACCATGATGCGGCGCTGAACTTCATCACCAAAACCTTCAGAACGTGAACGTTTGAAAAGGTCTTCAATATCTTTTGGATCTTCACAGCGGTGACCAAAACGCACACCATCCATGCGAGACAGGTTGGCAGAACACTCAGACGGTGCAATGACGTAATACGCAGGCACACATAAATTAGTATTCGGCAGGCTGATCTCTTTTAGGTTTGCACCCATTTTTTCGTATTCTTTGATCGCCGCTTGAATGGTTTGCGCCATGGCAGGATCAAGATCATCACTGAAATATTCTTTTGGCAAACCAATGGTCATGCCTTTAACGGACTTGTTTAAATCCGCGCGGTAATCCGGTACATCACGCTCGATGCTGGTGGAGTCTTTTTTATCAAAACCTGCCATCACGTTCAGCATCATGGCCGCATCTTCCGCCGTGCGCGCAATTGGGCCGCCTTGGTCAAGACTTGAAGCGTAAGAAATCATACCGAAGCGAGATACGCGACCGTAAGTTGGCTTGATGCCAGTTACACCACAAAAAGACGCTGGCTGACGGATTGAACCACCGGTATCAGTGGCTGTGATACCTGGGGCTAAGCGTGCAGCAACCGCTGCCGCAGAACCACCGGAAGAACCACCGGGAACATGCTCTTCGTTCCAAGGATTTTTAACGGCACCATAAAAAGAGCTTTCGCTAGAAGAGCCCATGGCGAATTCGTCCATATTGGTTTTACCCAAAGAGACGGCGCCAACTTGATTGAAGTTATCGGCAACGGTTGAATCATAAGGAGCGATGAACTTATCCAGCATCTTAGAAGCGCAGCTGGTGCGAACCCCTTCGGTGCAGAAGATATCTTTATGTGCCATCGGCACACCAGTCCATTCGTTAGCGTTACCGGCTGCGCGTAATTCATCCGCGGCTTTTGCCTGGGTTAGCGCTTGTTCTTCGGTAACGGTAATAAAGCTATTGTATTGGCCGTCTAACGTATTGATGCGATCCAAAAAGTGCTTTGTTACTTCAACACTTGAATATTCGCCGGCTTGTAAATCCTGAGAGATTTGAGCCAAGGTTTTGTTATGCATAATGAATCCTTATTTCTTAGCTCTGTTATTCAACAACTTTCGGTACAAGGTAATGACCATCGGCGGTGCTAGGAGCGATCTTTTGGAATTTCTCACGCTTGTTATCTTCAGTGACAACATCAGCACGTAGGCGCTGTACGGCGTCCATCGGGTGAGCCATAGGTTCTACACCTGTGGTATCAACTGCCTGTAGTTGGTCTACTAGGTCCAATATGTTGGATAAGTTGGTTTGAAATTCTGTGATACTTTTTTCGTCTATCTGCAAGCGCGAAAGGTCGGCGATTGCGAGAACCTGATTCGTGTCCAAAGACATGGTTAACTCCACTGTTTATGCCGCTACTTTTTAAGGGTACGGATGTAGGTACTAATCCAAAGGTAACGGCCAGTTGCTTAGGGCGTATTTAAAGGCGATAAGTTACCACATTTAGTTGCAGTATATTAGCGCTTATTGGCTGATTTATCGGTTGAATTTTAGCCAGCCAAATTCGACGGTTAACTTACAGTTACAGATTTATCGTCAACATGTGACTTGGATGCTTGCCGAAAGCCTGCGCCGTTGCTAGAGTTACAGCCAATTTTGTAACCCTTTTTTAGACAGGGACATTTTATCCAATTGGGAACTATCGGATGTTAAGAAAAATAAGAGGTTTATTTTCCAGTGATTTGTCCATCGATTTGGGCACGGCCAATACGCTAATCTATGTAAAAGAGAAGGGTATTGTATTGAATGAGCCATCGGTTGTGGCGATTCGTATGCAAGGCAATCAAAAAAGCGTTGCTGCTGTTGGTACCGATGCGAAACGCATGTTAGGTCGTACCCCTGGAAATATTAAAGCCATACGTCCTTTGAAAGACGGCGTGATCGCTGACTTTGAAGTCACCGAAAAGATGCTGCAATACTTTATTAAAACTGTGCATCAAGATTCTTTCTTAGCGCCAAGCCCTCGTGTTGTCGTGTGTGTTCCGCACGAAGCGACCTTAGTTGAGCGTAAAGCGATTCGTGAGTCGGTATTAGGAGCGGGTGCTCGCCGTGTTTATCTAATTGATGAGCCAATGGCCGCTGCAATTGGTGCTGGCCTTCCGGTTGAAGAAGCGCGTGGCTCTATGGTTGTGGATATCGGTGGTGGTACGACCGAGATCGCGATTATATCGTTGAGCGGTGTGGTTTATGCCGAGTCAGTGAAAGTTGGCGGTGACCGTTTTGATGAAAATATTGTTACTTACGTACGCCGCAATTACGGCAGTTTAATTGGCGAAGCAACCGCTGAACGCATTAAGCAAGAAATCGGCACGGCATACCCAGGTGGTGAAGTGCGTGAAATTGATGTTCGTGGTCGTAACCTAGCAGAAGGTATTCCACGCAGCTTCACACTGAATTCAAATGAAATCTTAGACGCGCTTCAAGAATCATTGGCGTCTATCGTGCAGTCCGTTAAAGGTGCTTTAGAGCAAGCACCACCTGAACTAGCTTCGGATGTCGCTGAACGTGGCTTGGTATTGACCGGTGGTGGTGCATTGCTGCGCGACCTAGATAAACTGTTGAGCGAAGAGACGGGCTTGCCTGTTTTGGTTGCTGATGACCCACTAACGTGCGTTGCTCGTGGTGGCGGTATGTTCTTAGAGAACTCAAGTGATACTCAGCTCGAATTATTGGCTGCAGATCAATAGTTCCGTCAGTCATTTTTCCTGCGTTAATAAAGGCCTTAAAGCGAGATTTTATCGTGCTTTTAGGCCTTTAAGTCTTATCCTGTTAGCACTTTCCTTGTATAGTTAAACGTTACGTGGATTGAAAAAGGATCGGGCTATTAAATCCCCTGTTGAAATAACGCCATTGCACGCCTCGCGCTTGGTTGGCATTCTTTGTTTATCTCTTGCGCTTATGTGGCTCGATAGCCATAGTCAGCTATTTCAGCCCGTTCGTCATGGCTTAGGTTATGCACTTTACCCATTGCACCAAGTTGCTTCAGCCCCTTCGGTATTAGTTGATTGGTTTGGCGATTCCGCTAAAAGCCGTCAACAGCTGGAACGGGATAATGCTGAATTATCCGCTCGTAATCTTATCTTAGGGCAAAAAATCCAACGCCTAATTTCTTTAGAAACTGAAAACTTCGAACTACGTGAATTATTGGGTACCTCAGACCGAATTAATGAACGGGTCATTGTCGCTGAGTTAGTTGCTGTTGATCCTGATCCTTTTAGCCAGCAAATCTTAATCAATAAAGGCAGTGAAGATCAGCTTTTCATTGGCCAACCGGTTTTGGATAGTCATGGTTTGATGGGGCAAGTGATCGATGTGCTTCCTCACAGTAGTCGGATTTTATTGATTGCTGATTCTAACCACGCAATTCCGGTGCAGGTAAATCGTAATGGCGTGCGAGCTATCGCTGTTGGCTCAGGCCAGTTAGGTGAGCTGAATTTAATTTACGTTCCTGATACCGCTGATATTGAAGTGGGGGACTCCCTTGTTAGTTCGGGTTTAGGTGGGCGTTACCCAAGAGGCTATCCGGTAGCGAAGGTAGCGAAGGTAGAGCACTTTCCCGGTAAAGCGTTTGCTGTAGTAACCGCAACGCCGAGTGCTCAATTGGATAGGAGTCGTCACATGTTATTAGTATTCAGTGATAATGCCAGTCACGTACCTCCTAAATCCTTATGGGAGCAGAAATGATGTCGTCCCGTACTTATATATTTTTAGCGCTCACTTTCTGCGCGGGTTTTATCCTGCAGTATTTCCCGTTGGTCGACTTTATGGACTGGTTTGTTCCTGAGTGGGTGCTGATGGTCTTTATTTTCTGGCAGTTACAGGCCCCTAAATTGATTAATTTTTGGTGGGTATGGCCATTAGGTTTGTTATTGGATGTGCAGCAAGGCATTCAGCTGGGCAGTTCTGTGATTGGATTTGCCACGGTGCTTTATGCTCTTCAATTGATGTATCAGCGACTACGAGTCTTTAATGTAGCTCAACAAGCAGGTGTCATCTTCTTATTGTTATGCTGTTATCAACTAGTTATTTATTGGGCAACCCTCGCAACGGATGATGTTCATAAACCGTTATCATTATGGCTTCCGGCCCTAGTGAGTGCGTTAGTATGGCCTTGGTTGTATCTCTTATTATCTAGCTCATTTCAAAAATTGAGATAATGTGATGGCGAATTTAGTTTTAGCTTCTACATCTCCTAGACGAAAAGAATTGTTGCAGCAAATCGGTGTGTCATTTACTCAGCTGAGTATTGATATTAACGAGGACGTTGCTAGCGCTGAAAAACCGGAAGAGTATGTTTTGCGCTTAGCCAAAGAAAAGGCGGCGGCAGGGTTTGAATGCTTATCCACTGCTGAAAGGGCTAACCATGTGGTTTTAGCCGCCGATACGACCGTTGTTTGTAATGGAAAAATTTTAGCCAAGCCGGAATCATTAAACCATTCGAAAGAGATCCTGAACCAGCTCTCGGGGCAAGAGCATCTTGTGATGAGTGCTATTGGCTTGCATAGCCGGGATAAAACTCAGCAGGAAATTGTCATAACTAAAGTGAAGTTTAGAGTGATATCGGATGCAGAAATTGAAGCTTATTGGCTGACTGGCGAGCCTCAAGATAAAGCGGGAAGTTACGGAATACAAGGACTCGGTGCGGTATTTGTCGAGTCAATAGAGGGCAGTTATAGCAACGTTGTCGGCCTACCCTTATGTGAAACTGCACAGCGACTCAACCAATTTAATATAGCGTCGTGGCAAGAGACATCGACTGCCAACGCTGAGAGCATTTTATGAAAGCAGAGATATTAATAAACGTTACCCCGACTGAAACCCGCGTCACTGTGGTTGAAAATGGTGTATTACAGGAAGTCTTTATCGAGCGTGAGCACCTTCGTGGTCTTGTTGGTAATGTTTATAAAGGTAAGGTGGTAAGAGTATTGCCGGGTATGCAGGCCGCTTTTGTCGATATTGGATTAGAGCGCGCGGGCTTTATTCATGCATCGGATATCATTGGTGGAGATTCGCAAACGCCGATAACCAGTTTATTGCACGAAGGTCAAAAGCTGGTGGTGCAAGTCACCAAAGATCCTATTTCTAGTAAAGGTGCACGGCTTACCAATCAACTGGCGATTCCTTCCCGCTATCTAGTGTATATGCCTGATACCGATCACGTTGGGGTTTCCCAGCGTATTGATGATGTGGAAGAACGTGATCGTTTAAGAGCCTTGGTCGTTGAAAGTATTAAAAATGAAGAGCTCACGGACAAGGGCGGCTTTATTTTACGTACCGCAGCGGAAGGGGCTGGGGAAGAAGAAATCATTGCTGATACCCGTTACCTAAAACGACTGTGGGTAACCTTGGGGGAAAGGCTAAAAGGCGCGAAGGTTCCAAGCTTAGTTTATGACGAGCTGCCTTTATTCCTACGTACTATGCGTGATTATGCTCGCCCAGAAGTAACGCGCGTATTAATCGACTCCAAAGAAACCTATCAGCGTATCGAAAAATTCGTTGAGCAATTCGTTCCAGAAATACTGCCGCAATTGGAGTATTACCCAGGTCCACGTCCTATTTTAGATCTCTATGGGGTAGAGGATGAAATGCAGCGCGCATTAGAGCGAAAAGTGCCGTTGAAATCCGGTGGTTATCTGGTTATCGATCAAACCGAAGCGATGACGACCATTGATGTAAATACCGGGGCATTTGTTGGTCGTAGAAACCTAGAAGAAACGATTTTTAAAACGAATCTAGAAGCGGCGACGGCAATAGGGCGGCAGTTAAGGTTACGTAACCTAGGTGGCATCATTATTCTCGATTTTATCGATATGGCTGATGTTGAGCATCAAAGACAAGTGCTGCGAATGCTTGAAAAAGTATTAGAAAAAGATCATGCGAAAACCAAAATAAGTGGCGTATCAGAGCTCGGTCTTGTGGAAATGACTCGCAAGCGAACGCGTGAAAGCTTAGGTCAAATGTTAACTGAGCCATGCGCGTGTTGCGATGGGCGCGGCACAGTGAAAACAGCTGAAACGATATGCTACGACATCTTCCGTGAAATTTTACGTGAAGAGCGTGCCTATGATGCCAGCAGATATCTAGTGCTGGCGTCTGCTGCGGTTATTGATCGTTTATTGGATGAAGATTCAAGTAGCCTCGCCGATCTCGAAGCCTTTATGGGCAAAACCATTAAGTTGCAGGTAGAGGCTAATTATACTCAGGATCAATATGACATCGTTTTACCGTAAACTAGGAGTCGTTTAATGAAGCGTTTGCTTCATAATCTATGGACTCAGTTTTGGCTGACGGGGGTCGTGTGCTTGGTGCTTTTAGCCTTGTATACCAGTTTAGGTCGTCAGCTAATTCCTCTTGTTGAAACTTTGAAATATGATGTCGAGCAGGTTTTGTCTGCGCAACTGGGCACCCCCGTCACTTTGGATACATTGCAGGGAGATTGGATTTGGTTTTCTCCACGCATCAAGGTAAACAAGCTCAGTATTGGTGATAAAGAAAAAATCATCGTTCAGCGGCTAGAAGCTGAATTAAATGTCAGCGCTAGTTTATTCTATCGAGTGCCGGTATTCGAAAGTATTACCCTAGCAGGCGTTCACCTTCCTTTTTCAGAAGACCACAATAATAACTGGCGTTTGGGTCATTTCTCTCTAGTTCAAAATGAAAATAACAATACTCCAGCGACCAGCTTTTTACCGGCGGAAAAACCGTTATGGCTAGAATTATTAAGTCAGCAGGGTGAGATACATTTATTTAATTGGCAGGTCGATATAGCCCGTTTTGATAAGCCGCTAAAAACAATGAAGCTACTCGACCTGCGTCTGCGTAATAATGGACTACAACATTGGTTAGATGGCGAAATCCAATTAGCAGAGACTGGAGCGGTATTAACAACGAAATTTGAAGTTGAAGGGGATCTTTGGGATTTTTCTGATCACAATGGTAAAGGCTACCTAGAATTAACAACACAGGCTTGGCAAGACTGGATACCTGACAAAGATAATGAATGGCAGGTTAACGAACTAACAGCGGGGGCGAAGCTTTGGCTAGAAGTAGAGGAGGGCCTATTGCATCGCTTAGATGGCTACTTAGATATTCCTCAATTTTCTGTGGTTAAAACGGAGAAAGACAATGCGAAAGAGCTTAGTTTCGAACAAGGTCGCATTACATTAGCAGGGCGTCGAGATACGACAGACTGGCACCTGTGGTTTGAAAGTGACTTGCAATGGTTAAACGAAATTGCCCCACCTAACCCGAAAGGACGTTTGAGCTGGCTGCCAAGTATTGAAGGTGGTTGGCAGCTAGCACTCGATGATATTGACCTAGTGAAAACGGCTCGTTGGATCGAGCACTTTCAGTTTCTAGCACCGGTATACATGGAATATATTACTAATCTCAAGCCGAGAGGAAATGTTGACCAAGTGCGCGTTAATCTTATTCCAGAGCAAGATTGGCTTTGGGGAGTTAATTTAGAATTATCTAATGGCAAGATTGATGCTTGGAATGGTATTCCGGCAGCTGGCCAGATCAATGCCAGCATTGCTTTGAATGCCAAGCAAGGTCACTTACGAATTAATAATTCTGATACCTATATACATTTTGATCAACTCTATAAGGATGGTTGGGTACTTGAAAATGTTGATGCAGATATATTCTGGCAAATCGAACCTGATTACTTGCGACTAGCAGCCCCTAATATTGTGGCAGGTTATCAGCAAGCTCAAGTGAATGGTGGCTTTTCTTTTTATACGCCTCTTAAAGATGGGAGTATTGAGCCTCAGCTCAATCTGTTATTGGGAATCAAACACTTAGATTTATTAAAACAAAATGTTTTTGTTCCTTTCACCGTCGCAGATGATATTTCCAGTTGGTTAAATTCGAATATCAAAGGCGGATTAGCCAAGCAGGGGAGTTTTTTATATGCAGGATCTGTTGCAGATGAAATCGCTGAGCAGGCGCAGACAATTCAGTTGTATGCTGATGTACAAAACGCGCAAGTAACTTATTTACCCGCTTGGCCTGAAGTCGAAAATGTAAAAGCTAATGTGATGGTTGATGTACCCAATGTGGATATTTGGATGCATCGGGGTCGCACACTAGGCGGTAATCTCGTCCCTAGTAGTGGCCGACTCAAAGTACGCAGTGATGAGAATAATACTTGGATGACCTTGCGTGGGCAGTTGCAGGGCAGTGCTCAGGAAGGTATTAAATACTTACAGGATACCCCTTTGCGCGATCAAGTTGGCGGGGCATTTGATACCTGGAAAGTGGCAAATGGCAATATAGTGAGTGAGCTGTATGCTCAAATTCCGCTGACAGATAAAGGTAATAATAAAATACGTCTGACGAGTCAGTTGGATAAAGTGGATGTTATTGTCGAAGATCTGGATTTATCTTTTCAAAATATAAATGGGGAAGTGACATTTGATTCTGATCTAGGCTTAAGTTCTTTAGACCTATCGGCGAATACCTTTTCGGGATTATTAAAAGGGGTTATTAGTTCTGAAAAAGTAGGTGATGGCTTTGATATAAAAATTGATGCTCAAGGGCAGGCGCAAGCGACCGCTATAAAACAATGGCTCCCTTTGTTTATGTTTGAAACGGTGAGTGGCGAGCTTGATTATCAAGGCAGTTTATTTATTCGCCCTATTGCTCGAGGCGGATTAGAGATGAGTATGAGCAGTGATTTGAAGGGTATTCAAATTGCGACCCCAGCTCCCTTTGGTAAAGTCTCGGAGCAGGTATTACCTTTCCAATTAAACGTAACCAAGACTCGAGATGTAAGAATAAACTTTAGCTATTCCGACTTGGCTAATGGTGTCATGGCAATGGAGAAAGGCCGCCTTAAAAGTGGGCAAATCTATTTGGGCACAACGCCGGCTTATTTACCGAGTGATGATGGTTTAACGATTAGCGGTAATATTAATCATGAACTCGACGCTAAAGCTTGGTGGGATTTATGGAATGAAATAAAGCCTAAGCCTGATACGAATGTAGAAGCGGAAGGGGATAAGGCTGCTATTTTGACTCATATTAATATTTCAGCCCCAGCCGTTAACGCCTGGGAAATTCCTATGGGGCCTAGTCATATTGAAGGCAATCATAAATGGGGACAGTGGCAGTTTGATTTAGAGAGTGAGTTGGTTAAAGGCAAAATAATAATGCCTGATGACCTAGAGAACAATGCGATCAATATGGATCTTGAATATATCCACATGCCCATTACTGAGAACGACCCTAATAAAGATATTAAGTTTGGGGCTAGGGAAACAGTAGACCCATTAGAATCATTTGACCCTAAATGGATTCCCAGTACGGATATGAAGGTTGAAGAAGTCTTTTTAGGTACTAGCAATTATGGTCGCTGGGATATGACCATGCGCCAGCAGGATGAATTTACTCAGATACATATTAATGATTCACTGAGTAAATCGATGACGATGAAAGGTGATATAAATTGGAGTAAAGATGAGAATGGGCATAAAACGCATTTAAGTTTATTCCGCTTAACCAGTAAGAATCTCGGAGACAGTCAGCGTGCGTTCCGTAAAGCGGCATCCATTGAGGCAGAGAAATCTAGATTTGATGTGGATCTGCACTGGCAAGGTTCTCCAGCTCGTTTTAATTATGGTAGTTTAAATGGCTTTGCAAAAGTTAATATTAAAGAAGGTGTATTAGTCAGTGATAATGCTGGCGCTTTAAAAGCCTTTGGCGTTTTAAACTTTAACTCGATCAGTCGTCGTTTACAGTTAGACTTTTCTGACCTGTATGAAGAAGGGGTTGTATTTGATGTGTTGAAAACCCGCCTCTCTTTTGAAGATGGCATTGCGACCTTAGTTGATCCTTTGTGGATTGATGGACCTTCGGCTAAATTTCAGTCCAGCGGCCTTATTAATTTTAATACGGAAGAGATTGACCAGAAATTAGTCGTGACCTTTCCAATTACCAGTAGTTTGCCTTTAGTCGCTGTATTAGCGGGATTAGCGCCACAGATAGCTGGCGCTATTTATGTGACTGAAAAATTAATTGGTGAAGAGCTCGAACAATTTACCAGTGCGAGTTATACCGTCAGTGGCACGATCGAAAATCCTAAGATGGAAATTGATCAGGCGTTTGATAATGAACTTGAAGGTAAAGAAAGTCGTAGTTTTAAAGATCGATTTTTGGATATATTTGGCCTAGGTAGTGACGATGAGTAAAGCAGCAAGATTAGCCGCCGTGCAAATAACGACGGGGCCGGATGTAGAAAAAAACCTAGCGGCAATTGAAAGACAGATAAAACAAGCCACTTTAGAGGGGGCTAATATCGTTGCTCTGCCTGAAGTCTTTGCTTGTTACGACAGCCAAAAGTATTTGGCGCTGGGGCAGCAAGAAATGAATGCCTTAGGCACGTTACGCAGCCGTATGGCTGGCTGGGCTAAAGACAATCAAGTCTTCCTTATTGGCGGTACGATTCCGGTTTTAGAACCGAAGGCAAGCAAGGTATATCCGCGCTGTTATTTTTATAGCGACCAAGGTGAAGAACTCGGTTATTACGATAAAATTCATTTATTTGATGTGGATATCGATGATGCCCAGGGGCGTTATCGTGAATCCGATATGTTTTTATCTGGTGATGATATCAAGGTTTTTGAAACGCCTTATGGCAATGTCGGCTTAACCATTTGTTATGACTTACGTTTTCCCTATGTGTTTGATCGTCTGAGAAAAGCAGGAGCCGATATTATTTCAGTGGTTGCGGCCTTTACTGAAACAACGGGCAAGGCTCACTGGCAGCCATTATTGCAAGCCAGAGCCATTGAACAGCAATGTTATATTCTGGCATCAAATCAATGGGGGCAGCACGATGATAAGCGCCGTACGTTTGGCCATTCAATGGTGATTTCACCATGGGGTGAAATATTGGATCAGTTGCCTAGTGGTGAAGGAATTGCGATTGCTGAGATTGAGCTGAATGAAGTGCAGCGAATTCGCCGCGAGATGCCGATTGCTAATCACCAGAGAAATATTAACCCGAGTGATTAGCGCTGGGATGATCTAAGTGATTAATCGTCTTTTAAGTTGTATTGCTCTTTAATCGCTTTGAATAAATTCTTATAGTTGCTGCCCGGCTTTGGGGGTTCACTGTTCATTTCTTTAGAAGCATTACGGATGAGAGTGCGTAAATGCTGGCGATCAACATTAGGAAACTGCTCGATAAAATCGTTTAGGGCATTGCCATCCTTAATCAAACGAGTGCGCCATTGTTCCTGCTGGCCATTAACTCGACCATAAGCTTCGGTAGAAGGGTCTAATAAATCCAATGCTTCACGAATAGCTTCAATATCTTCACTGCGAATCACTTTACCAATGTACTGCATGTGACGTCGCATCGCTTCGTTTTTACCAACGCGGTCAGCTTCACGAATAGCGGCTTTCATAACGTCAGATAATGGCAGTTCCATCGCTTTCTTACGTGGTAAAGCGATAATACGCTCGCCTAACTCTTGCAATTCGATCATATCGCGCTTCATTTCTGATTTGCTGACGATCTCGTATTCAATTTCTTCCGCGAACGGATCTTTCTTTTTCTTGGCCATGATAAAGCTGCCCTTTATAAATAAAATATACTGGCTAAACCTAAGAAGGAGAAGAAACCGACAACATCCGTAATGGTGGTCAAGATCACTCCTCCCGCTAGCGCAGGGTCAATGCGCTGGCGCTTCAGTATAATGGGTAGTGCAGCGCCACTGAGGGCTGCGACTAACAAGTTAATAATAATAGCGGCGGCAATAATCCACGCTAATTGAAGGTCGTTAAACCAAAATAATGTAATGCCAGCGATGACCGCTGCCCATAACAGGCCATTGAAAAAGCCTACGGCTAGTTCACGGTTTAATAACCAGCGAATATTACTGCTGCTTATGTGCCCTAATGCTTGGCCTCGTATCACTAAGGTTAGAACCTGACTGCCAGCGATTCCACCCATGCTAGCAACTATTGGCATCAATACTGCCAACGCCACAAGACGTTCAATGGTTTGTTCAAACATGCCGATGACCAATGACGCAATAAAGGCGGTGATCAAATTGATCCCTAACCAGATGGCACGTCGGCGTCCCGTTTTTAACGCGGGAGCAAAAGTATCTTCTTCTTCATCTAAACCCGCCATACTCATTAATGAGTGATCGGCGGTATCACGAATAACATCAACAACGTCATCAATGGTGATTCGGCCAATTAGCTTGCCTAAGCCATCAATAACCGGTGCGGATACGAGGTCGTGACGCTCGAAAATCTTAGCAACATCTTCTTCATCCATACTGGCATGGATGATTTGGGTATCCGTCGTCATAACCTCACGAACGGTTTGGTTTAAATCACTGACCAATAATTTATTGATCGGTAAAATACCAATAAACTCATCACTGCGGTTGATAACCAATAAGTTATCCGTCATCTCCGGTAATGAGCGATGACGTCGTAAATAGCGCAATACTACGTCTAAGGTGATATCCGGACGTACTGTCACGGTATCGGTATTCATCAAGCCGCCGGCACTGTCTTCTGGATAAGATAAGACGGCTTCTAAACGGTTTCGATCTTCGCTATCCATACCACGGAGTACATCATTACTGACGTGCTCAGGGAGCTGCTGTAATAAATCAGCAACATCATCGGTATCGAGCTCGGCGGTTAAATCCACCAGTTGTGCTGCGCTCATTTCATTTAAGAAAGAAGCACTGATTTCATCACTTAGGTGCTGAAGGACTTCACCTTCATTTTCTTTTTCAATCAGCTCCCACAGCATTTTCCGAACTTTGGGAGGGGAAGACTCAATTAAATGCGCAACTTCCGCTGGGGCTAAACCGGTATTAATGGTGCGTTTAACTTGTTGCAAGCCACCACTTTCAAGCGCGGCATTAATGCTATGCAGTTTTGCTTTTGCGCGTTGATTTTGTTGGCCCATGGCGCCGCTCTTATTGAATGAGAAAAATAAAAGGGTGAGATCGATATTCTAGCTGGAATAGCCTCACTATGCTATCTGGAGATAGCTTGTGAAGGAGGAAATTATTGCGCTAAGCGGCTGTTTTTTAAGTGATATTCAAATTTAAGCTGGCGACAGCTTTACTCTTCTTCATCAAAACGACGATTAATGAGATCGATTACCGCTTCACAAGCTTGGTCTTGATCATGGCCTTCTACTTCAAGGCACAGCTCGGTACCTTTACAGGCAGCTAACATCATTACCGCCATAATACTTTTAGCATCCGCCATTTGGGTCTCTCTTCCGATGCGAATCTGGCTGGCAAATGACGAGGCGGTAGTGACCAGTTTAGACGCAGCGCGTGCATGTAGGCCAAGCTTGTTGATGATGAGAGTATTAGTTTTAATCATAGATTGGCAGTTCTCTATGGCGAATTTGAACATTTTCGAACTGTTCGACAAACAGTTTCGTTAAGGCTTCTGCAATAAATACTGACCTATGATGGCCTCCGGTGCAACCGATAGCCACTGTCATATAGCTGCGATTGGCTTGCTGAAAGCTGGGTAGCCATTTCTTTAAGTACTGATTAATGTCCGCTAGCATTTCCTGCACTAGGGGCTCGCTTTCTAAAAACTTAATGATTTGTGGATCGCGGCCAGTAAATTGGCGTAAGTTTGGGTCCCAGTATGGATTGGGCAGATTACGCACATCAAAAACGACATCGGCATCAATGGGAATGCCATGCTTAAAGCCAAAAGATTGAAATAGCAAAGCCATATCAGACGATTGTCTATTACTAATACGTAACTTGATCAGGCTGCGCAGATCGTGAACAGAAAGATGTGTGGTATCGAGGTTCAGGTCGGCTAGGTCACTGATTGGATGTAATAAGTCTTGCTCGCTTTCAATGGCTTCATCAAGAGAGGTATCGTTATCCGTAAGAGGATGTCTGCGGCGAGTAGAGCTAAAGCGTTGCATTAACGTTTCTTTATTCGCGTCTAGATAAAGCACCTCAGCATCGAAAGGACCATGCTCAATGCTATTGAGAATGGTCGGAAAAAGGCTGATGTCTTGGGCAACGTTACGAGCATCAATACTGACGGCCATTCTTTGCAGGGAGACTTCATTATCGGCTAATAAATGATGCTTTTGCTTTTGAGCCTGTTCGGTTAATGCGGGTAACAAGCCGAGAGGGAGGTTGTCGATACAATAGAAACCGAGGTCTTCTAATATATTGAGAGCCGCGGATTTTCCTGATCCAGAACGACCGCTAATTATGATGAGGCGCATTTCATCTTCCATGACTTTTCCTAGCTCTCGTTAAGTAGTGCTCGTTAAGCAGTTCTCGTGCAAGTAACATTACTTAAGGTTTATGAAATAGCTCTCTGATACAGATTTTGAGAATCTGGAGAGTTGCGTAATGCTTCGCGGTATTCGGCTTGGCTGAGCTTCTGTGCGAGCATACTTAAGGTTTTTAAGTGCTCATCGGTTGCTTCTTCAGGCACCAATAGTGCGAAAATTAAATCAACGGGCTGACGGTCAATGGCATCAAAATCGATTGGCTCTTCAAGCTGTAATAAAACCCCGAAGGTCTTATCGCACTGCTTTAAACGGCAGTGAGGAATGGCGATCCCTTCGCCAATTCCAGTACTTCCCATACGTTCACGATTCAATAAACGTTCGTATATATCGTCGGCTGAACTTTCAGGGATGTGGTCGGCAATAAAGCTACCTAGGTACTCAAGGACTTTTTTCTTGCTCGACGCGGGCGCACTTTTAATCGTGCGCTCTTGGGTCAAAATGGAGTCAATCTCAGGGTTCATTTAATGCTTAGCCTTGGCCTTTATTTCTAGCAACTAATTTTTCTTTATGCTTTAACAGTTGGCGATCTAACTTATCTGACAGACTGTCGATTGCGGCATACATGTTTTCGTCCTCGGCAGAGGCATGTAGGTCTCCGCCGCTGACATGGACATTGCATTCGGCTTTCTGTCTTAACTTCTCTACGGTCAACGTGATGTCCGAGCGGGTTATCTGATCAAAATGATGCTCTAAGCGTTTAATCTTCTCTTCCGCATAGCTTCGTAGAGCCGGTGTGATCTCGATGTGGTGACCGCTGATGTTAATTTGCATAAGTTACTCCTAGTTTACCTTTGGACTTTCTTTTACAACAATTTGCTTTTACAACAACTTTCTACAACCGCTTATAATAAACGCTTACGTTCATTAGAAGGCGGAATCATCATGGCCTCACGATATTTGGCAACCGTGCGGCGGGCAACTTGAATGCCTTTATCCCCAAGGATAGTTGCAATCTTATTGTCACTTAAAGGTTTCTTTAAGGCTTCTTCGGCAATTAGCTTCTTAATCATGGCGCGAATGGCTGTAGATGAACACTCTCCACCGCTGGCCGTACTAACATGACTCGAGAAGAAGTATTTAAGTTCAAAAATACCTCGTGGGGTATGCATAAACTTTTGTGTGGTGACGCGTGAAATGGTGGACTCGTGCATATCGACCGCTTCCGCAATATCATGCAGTACTAACGGCTTCATGCCTTCATCACCGATTTCAAAGAAATCTTCTTGGTACTCTACAATCTTAGTCGCTACTTTCAACAAGGTATCATTACGACTTAATAAACTTTTGATGAACCAGCGAGCTTCTTGCAGGTTATCTTTTAAATAAGAATTGTCAGGGCTGTTATCGGCACGCTTTACCAGCGAGGCATAATCGGCATTAACGCGTAACTTAGGTGCAATCTCTGGATTCAGGTCGACCCGCCATTCGTCTTTAACCTTACGAACGATTACGTCAGGAATAACGTATTCAGATTGTTCAGAAATTATGAGTTCACCTGGGCGCGGAGTCAGCTCTTGGATTAGGCGTAGAACTTCTTTCAGGTTTTCTTCGCTGAGCTTGGTTTTACGCATGACTTGAGCGTAATCTTTGCTGCCTAGCAAGCTGATATGATGTTCGATTACAGTTTTAGCTTCTGCTAACCAAGGCGTCTCTGCGGGTAATTGCTTAAGTTGTAATAATAAGCAATCTTGTAAGTCTTGCGCGAAAACCCCGGCTGGCTCGAATTGCTGTAAGCGATGCAAAACGGCAAAAACTTCGTCTTCTTCGACTTCAAGGGATTCGTCTAAGCTCTCTAGCACGTCTTCAATGGTAATCGACAAGTAGCCGTCGTCACTTAGCCCATCAATTAAGGCCATGGCGATTTCGTTATCGGTCGGACTCATTGGGGTTAAGTTAAGCTGCCAGAGGATATGGTCTTGTAGGTTATCCGTAGTGCTATTGCGGCCATCGTGATCGAAGTCGTCATCAACAGAGCCCGCACTTGAACTCACGCCAGCGCTGGTCTGGTAGGATTCTTCCCACTGACTATCAACAGGTAGCTCGTCGGAGACGGTATCTGGAATCGTATCGCTGGTTAAGTGATCGTCTAGTGACGACTCAGGGTTATTATCTGCGGGGGAGTTTTCAAAATTAGTATCGCTACTAGGGTTGCCATCAAGGTCTGCACTGGCAATTGAATCATGTTGGTCGGTATGCTCGCTCGGGCTGGTAGTTGGCTGATGGTCTGCCTCTTCCACTTCCAGCATCGGGTTGGACTCAAGCGCTTCTTGAATTTCGGATTGCAAATCAAGAGTAGAAAGCTGTAACAGGCGAATAGCTTGCTGCAGCTGCGGTGTCATGGTCAGTTGCTGGCCGATTTTTAATTGCAATGACGCTTTCATACAGTAGGACAATCACTCTTTAAAAAAATCATAATAATACATCTAATCTAGAAGTGCTGAATTATCACGACTAGATTACCACTTGATTAACGACTTAAACATTTGTCTTTGTATCTGATAATACAGTGTACTGACTTTAAGTATATGCTAAAGCTTGAAGTCGTGACCTAAATAAACGTCTTTTACTTGCTGATTATTTAATATTTCTTCGGCATTACCTTCGGCAATGATATGTCCACCACCAACGATATAGGCCTTTTCACAGATAGCCAGGGTTTCACGGACGTTATGGTCGGTAATTAACACACCAATTCCACGATCTTTTAACTGGCGGATAATCGCCATAATGTCGGCTACCGAAATAGGGTCAACACCGGCAAATGGCTCATCTAATAAGATAAAAGAGGGCTCAGCGGCCAAGGCGCGAGCAATTTCAACGCGACGGCGTTCACCACCTGATAAAGCCATGCCAAGGCTGGCGCGGATGTGTTGAATATGAAACTCGTTGAGTAAGACTTCAAGCTGCTCTTTGCGCTGGGTCTTATCCAAGTCACTACGAGTCTCCAAAATGGCCATGATATTATCGGCAACGGACATCTTGCGGAAAATTGAGGCTTCCTGCGGAAGATAGCCTATGCCTTGTTGAGCGCGACCATGCATGGGTAAGTGGCTAATATCTTGATCATCAATGCTCACACTGCCTTGATCCGCTTGTACCAAGTTCACGATCATATAAAAGCAGGTGGTTTTCCCGGCGCCATTAGGGCCGAGTAAGCCGACGATCTGGCCGCTTTTAACTTCCATCGAGACATCTTTTACTATCTGACGGCCATCATAGCTTTTAGCAAGATTAGCGGCTTTAAGCGTCTTCATTGGTAGCATTCTCGACAGGTTTAGCGGGTTGGATAATCATCTTGATTCGCCCACTAGGTTGTTCACCGGTAGGGGTAACATGGGACTCAGTTTGACCTTTTGCACTCACACTTTCATTCACCATGTCATAGATGATGTGATTACCACTGAAAGAATTTCCTTCCTGCTCAAGTACCGCTTCGGTTAATAGTGAAACATGTTTTTCTTGAGTCAAATAGGTAATGCTATGCCCACGAGCCTTAGTAAGGCCTTTATCCCCTTCCATCAGTTGTTGGAAGTGAGCGGGTTTACCTTCGGCAATGGCTTTATTGAGGCGTTGTTGCTCATCACTAATCAGGGTGATTTTATCGGCATTTATCAATAAAGTACCTTGCTCTAAAATCACGTTGCCCATATAAATAGCCGTGCCCGCTTTACGATCGAATTCGGCGCGATCGGATTGTATGGTGATTTCAGCGCCGGCATCACTTTCTAAGCTAAGGGCAGAGGGGGTATAGAAACTAGCAAGGGTGATGAGGCTGGTTAATAAGGTTTTAAGGTACATATTTCGCTCTTACCTGTGATAAAAATTCTACGCGTTGTTGATCAAGCTTCACTACCATACCAATAGCATCGATACGGCCATTGAGGCTGATAACTTCGACCGGCTTATCCGTTTTAGCAATTCTAGACTTATTAAATAAGGTTAATTCACTGGTACGAATGATCACATTGGACGCATTTTCTTTGGAGGGTGCTAGTTGCACATCTTGTTTGAGTACCAGAGTCTGGTCTTTTTCGTAATGTATCCCCGACAAGGATTGAATCAACCAAGTATCGCCATCATCGTCAACGGTTTTGACTTTGGGCTGGCTAAATTCAGTCAGGTTTTGGGCAGGGTAGTGAACGGAACGGCGGGCATTAAACTGGCGTTCAAATTGACCGTTTTCATTGAAGGTGCGATTGCGTAATCCTTCGCCATAATAATCTGGAAGCAATGATACGCTTTCATTATCTTCTTGGGTGCTTTGGGTCGTATAGTCTTCGATCCATAACAGGCCGATACCGACCGCCGCCGCAATAAATAATAATAGAAAGCGCTTACGCAGCATTTAGATCACACCTGCTTTCAGCATGTCATGCATAGTAATAACCCCAACAGGGAGGCCATCTTTAATCGCGACTAGGGCATTGATTTGATTATCTTCCATCACGGTTAATGCTTCAGCGGCTAATAAATCGGGGTTGGTTGTTTTACCACCTACTGTCATTAAGCTGGCAATTTCACTGTGATGAATATCAGTGCCACTATCGATCGCACGACGTAAATCACCATCGGTGAATACCCCTTGCAACTGGCCTTGTTCATCAATCACTGTTGTCATGCCTAGACCTTTAGAGGTCACAATCATCAGGGCTTCTGCTAACGGTGTTGTTGGTAATACTCTCGGCATTGCATCGCCTGAGTGCATTAACGTTTCAACTTTTAGCAATAGGCGGCGGCCTAAGCTGCCCCCTGGGTGCGAGAAGGCAAATTCTTCAGCAGTAAAACCACGAGCTTCTAACAGAGCAATCGCTAAGGCATCACCCATAACTAGAGTAGCGGTTGTACTAGACGTTGGGGCCAAGTCTAGTGGACATGCTTCTTCTTCAACACTGATATCAAGGTGACAGTGGCCACCTAAAGCTAAGGTTGAGCCTGGTTTGCCCGTCATGCTGATGACAGGAATCTGAAGGCGCTTTAATAAGGGTAATAAGCTTGTCACTTCACCGGTCTCACCGGAGTTTGACATCGCGATCACCACATCGTTCTTGGTGATCATCCCCATGTCACCATGGCTTGCTTCACCTGGGTGTACGAAGAATGCTGGCGTGCCAGTACTGGCGAGGGTCGCTGCGATTTTTTTACCGATATGACCTGATTTGCCCATACCGGTAATAACAATACGACCTTCACAGGCAAGCATGTATTTACAGGCAGCTATGAAATCATCATTGATGCGGTTTTTTAAATTGGCGATGGCTTCTTGTTCAATTTGGATGGTGCGAATGCCCGAAGCGCTAAAATCGAAGTCTTTGTTCATAATAATTATTTCTAATGCAATATGTCTAATGTAAAGAGTAGAGATTTAAATAGTTCTATAAGGGCACTTTATATGAATGCCTTTGTTTAGTTAAGTAGTTATACGCTCTGAACATAAAGCAGGGCCATATAAGCAATATAAGCTGCTAATAAAATGACCCCCGTAAAGCGTGGAATCGAACCGCGACGGAAGCTTAAGGCAATAATCGCAATCAGGCCGATGGTTAGGCCGAGCATGGTCATATAATCACGTTCAATCACTACGCTATCAATAACCAGTGGCGCGATCAGGCCTGGAATTGGCAATACGGCCAGTAAGTTGAAAATATTTGAGCCAATAATATTACCGATGGCGATATCATGGTGGCCTTTTAGGGCGCTAGCAACAGAAGCGGCTAATTCCGGTAGGCTAGTACCAATCGCAACAATGGTTAAGCCGATAACGAGGTCGCTAATGCCAAACGCTTGAGCAATCGAGGTTGCGCCCCAGACCAGCATTTTTGAACTGATCATTAACGCGGCTAACCCCGCAACTAACCAAAAAATGGCATTTTTAGTTGGCATCGCATCAATTTCAGCTTGTTCGTCTTCATCGATGATCGCTTCCCCAGAATCACTGGTTTGTTGGAATAATAGATAGATGGCGACGACAAGGGCGACGATTAATATAACGGCATCAAATAAATCCAGTTTTAAATCGGCTAATACTAGGCCTGCGATGATGGTCACTAATAGTAATAACGGGATTTCTTTTTTAATCAGTTTCTTTTGCAGTGGTATCGCGGCGACTAAAGCCGTCACACCCAGTACGAGTGCAATGTTGGCGATATTGGAGCCAATGGCATTACCCACAGCTAAACCGCCAGAACCATCGAGGGCAGCCATAGTAGAAACGAACATCTCGGGTGCCGAAGTACCTAGAGATACAATCGTTAAGCCGATCACCAGAGGAGAGATGCCCATAATGCGCGCAGTCGCAGCTGCCCCTAATACAAAGCGGTCGGCGCTCCAAACTAGAATAATTAAACCTGCGATCAGCGCAGCAATGGCAGGGGTAAGAGCGGTAAGGGTCATGGTTCGGCCTCAAGAAAAAGTGCGCCATTGTACCTGTAAATTTTACTTGTCGGTATGGCTTGTTCCATTAGAACGTATAGTTCTTGTGAAGATTTTGGGTTAGCTTGTATTTGGTTCTTGTTTTACATTCCGCTATGCTGTGACAGGAATGAATGCTTTATCATTACCCACTCTCACTACGTGCTAATAAGTAAGGGACACTGAATGTCCAACGAAGAAGCTTTTGTATCAATTCGAGGGATGTCGTTTAGTCGCGGTAATCGCTTGATTTACAACGATATCGATCTTGATATACCGCGCGGAAAAGTGACGGCGATCATGGGTCCAAGTGGTACCGGTAAAACCACCTTGTTGCGCTTGATCGGTGGGCAGTTATTGCCAGATAAAGGCACGATTAAAGTAGACGGCCATAATGTCCCGACTTTAAAGCGCGCCCAGCTATTTGAATTGCGTAAGCAATCCATGGGCATGCTCTTTCAATCCGGCGCATTATTCACCGATCTCTCGGTTTTCGATAATGTGGCGTTTCCTATACGTGTGCATACTGATCTACCTGAATCTATGATTCGAGACTTAGTCTTGATGAAGTTAGAAGCGGTGGGATTGCGTGGTGCTCGTCGTTTAATGCCTGCGGAACTTTCTGGCGGCATGGCGCGTCGTGTCGCTTTGGCACGAACGATTGCCTTAGATCCTGAGATGATGCTCTACGATGAGCCTTTTACCGGCCTTGATCCGATTTCTTTAAGCGTTACGGTTAAACTGATTAAAAGTTTAAACGATGCGTTAGGGCTGACCAGTATTTTGGTCACCCACGATGTGGAAGAAGCCTGCTCTATTGCTGATTATGTGTGTCTCTTATCCGATGGCAAGGTGATTGGTTTTGATTCTCCAGAGAACTTGATTAATAGCGGTTCTGAGCAAGTGCGCCAATTTATGCAAGGCAAGCCCGACGGTCCTGTGCCTTTTCACTTTCCTGCTGATGATTTCAGCGCTGATTTGTTTAAGCGAGTGAAATAGTATGGAAGGAATCATTGATAAGTTGCTAAACCAAATTCAAAAGCTCGGTCAATTTGGCCTGGAGCGACTGCAAGCTTTAGGGCGCGCCGGAGTTTTTCTATTCGCTTCAATTCCTTGGGGTGGCCCAGGCAGTGCAGGCTTTAAAGATCTTATTAAGCAAATTTACTCTATTGGTGTGCGTTCGCTGTCCATCATCTTAGTGGCGGGCTTTTTCGTCGGCATGGTACTGGGCTTACAGGGCTATACCATTTTATCGGATTTTGGCTCCGAAGCCGCATTAGGCACCATGGTATCTCTGACCTTATTGCGTGAGCTAGGGCCTGTTGTGACGGCTTTATTATTTGCCGGTCGTGCAGGTTCGGCTTTAACGGCAGAAATTGGTTTGATGAAAGCCACTGAGCAGATTTCTGCCATGGAAATGATGGGGGTTGATCCTCTCAAACGTATTATCACTCCGCGCTTATGGGCGGGTTTTATTGCTATGCCTATATTGGCCTTGCTGTTCAGCCTAGTGGGAATCTGGGGTGGCGCTTATGTCGGCATCAATATGCTAGGGGTTGATGAAGGCGCTTATTGGGGCAATATGCAGGCCTCGGTAGAATTTTATGATGATGTGATTAAAGGGTTGATTAAGTCGTTGGTATTTGGCTTGGTTGTTACTTGGATTGCGGTCTATCAGGGTTTTGATTCCATGCCCACATCCGAAGGAATCAGTAAAGCGACAACACAAACTGTGGTGGTCGCATCATTAGCGGTATTAGGTCTAGACTTTGTTTTAACTGCCATCATGTTGGGGAGTATATAAAAATGCGTACACGTTTAATGGAATTGGCAGTGGGTGCCTTTATGGTCATGGGTATTATTGCTCTGGTTTTAATGGCACTGCGAGTGAGCGGTATTTCAACCTCAGAGGTTGGGGATAAATATACTATTAAAGCGTATTTTGAGAACTTAGGCGGTCTAACCGAGCGCGCAAAAGTCTCTATGTCTGGAGTGACGATTGGTCGAGTGACCAATGTGTATCTAGATACCGAAGATTATGTTGCGGTGGTTGAGATGGAAATTACGAGTGGCATGTCGACTCTAACAACCGATACTTCCGCAGCTATTTTAACCGCGGGTCTATTAGGTGAAAAGTACATCGGCTTAACCGTAGGGGCTGATGACGAATACCTAGAAGAAGGTGGGGTGATTGAAGATACTCAATCTGCGCTAGTACTAGAAGAATTGATTGGTCAGTTCTTATTTAATAAAGCTGAAGAATAGGGCGCTTTATTATGAGTACGAATACCGCTGTGATGAATGCAAAATTAGTCGCGACCAGCCCTCAGTTTGCCCAGTTATCGGGTCGACTTGATCGTCTCGCGGGCAAGGTGTTGCTGGAGCAAGGACGCCGATTGATTGCCAAATCGGAAAGTGGCTGGCAGGTTGATCTGGCTGAAGTGAACCACTCTAGCAGCGTTGGCATCGCTCTTTTGCTCGATTGGTTACGCTATGGTCAGCGAAAAAATAAAACCATTGAATTCTTGAATGTGCCGCAGAAAATGCGTCAAGTCATCGAGTTCAGTGGCTTGACTGATGTATTTAACCTGAATTAGCCCACTAATCAGGTTAAATACTGAGATTTCCTCGCAAGTCTGTGAAGAACATACTTCGTCTTACCTCATAAATCAGCTATCATTACGCCTTTTGTATCAAGATGAGAGTGCCTTATGTCTTCTGCTGATATCCAAGCATTATTAGAAAAAGAATTTCCAGGAAGTGAAATCACCATTCAAGAAGGCTACCACAATGAAATTCAAGTTGTGAGCGACGCTTTTGAAGGTAAGTCAGCAGTGAAGCGACAGCAGATGGTATACAAGCCATTAACCGAATTAATTACTGGCGGCACAGTACACGCCGTTAAGATCAGCGCTTTGACACCCGCTGAAAAAAACTAGTCCAACCAAATTAGAATAATAAACACCTATTTATAAAGATAACTAATATCTATGGATAAATTATTAATTGAAGGCGGCGCTGTCATTGACGGTGAGATTCGCATTTCAGGCGCTAAAAATTCAGCGCTACCGATCATTGCATCGACCTTACTTGCACACGGCGTAATGCGTGTGGGCAACTTGCCACACTTGCACGATATCACCACCATGATTGAGCTATTAGGCTGCATGGGTGTATCGGTTGTGATCAACGAAGACATGAGTGTTGAGACAGATTGCTCCACCATGACCAGTCGTATTGCTCCTTACGAGCTAGTACGCACAATGCGTGCCTCTATCTTGGTATTAGGCCCATTGTTAGCGCGTTACGGTGAAGCGGTGGTTTCTCTACCGGGTGGTTGTGCCATCGGTAGTCGCCCAGTTGACTTGCACCTACGTGGAATGGAAGCACTTGGCGCCAAAGTAGAAGTGATCGACGGCTATGTACATGCTAGCTCTGATGGCCGCTTAAAAGGCGCGAATATCTTTTTAGACATGGTTACCGTTACTGGTACCGAAAATATCTTAATGGCTGCAGTATTGGCCGAAGGTACTACAACAATCGGCAATGCGGCGCGTGAGCCTGAAGTTGTGGACTTGATCAATTGCTTAAACGCAATGGGTGCCAAAATTTCTGGTGGTGGCACCGATACGCTAACGATCGAAGGTGTTGAGCAGCTAAATGGTTGTTCTTTTGACGTATTACCCGACCGTATTGAAACCGGCACCTACCTAGTAGCGGCAGCGGTTACGGGCGGTAAAGTTAAAGTTAAAGATACCGATCCTAAATTAATGGATGCGGTATTAGCCAAGCTTGAAGAAGCCGGCGCCAAGATTGAATGCGGGGACGATTGGATCTCTCTCGATATGGAAGGCAAGCGTCCTAAAGCGGTCAATGTACGTACTGCACCACACCCAGCATTCCCAACCGATATGCAAGCTCAGTTCATGGTTATGAACTGTGTGGCAGAAGGTACCGGTACTGTGCAAGAAACGGTATTTGAAAACCGCTTTATGCACGTAGACGAACTCGTTCGCATGGGTGCCAACATCCATGTTGATGGCAACGTTGCGACAGTGACGGGTAAAGATATTTTAAGCTCTGCCCAAGTGATGGCAACCGACTTACGTGCTTCGGCATCGTTAGTGATTGCAGCGCTGGTAGCAACAGGCGATACCTTGGTTGATCGTATTTACCACATCGACCGTGGTTACGAGTGTATTGAAGAAAAGCTACAAATCTTAGGTGTTAAGATTCGTCGCGTACCAGGGCAATAATTTTATTGCTGATTAAAACCATGAGTGAGTATTTATTCCACAAAACGGCGTAAATACTTCCTTGTAGCCTTGGGTTCGGCTTCCATGCCTCGCACATTTGCTACACAAACACTCAATAATGGTTTTCATCATTAAACTATTTATTAGAACATTTAAAGAAGATTGAAAACGTTATGACACAGCCTCTCACGATTGCCTTATCAAAAGGCCGCATTTTGGATGACACCTTGCCTTTATTAGCCGAGGCGAACATCCATCCAGCAGAGGACATTAGTAAAAGTCGTAAACTGATTTTCGATACCAACCATGATCATATTAAGCTGCTTGTTATACGAGCAGCTGATGTTCCGACGTACGTTGAGTACGGTGCAGCCGATCTGGGTATTTCTGGTAAAGATGTTCTAATGGAATTCAATAGTGAAAACCTATATGAACCTCTTGATCTTAAAATCGCTACTTGTCGCTTAATGACGGCCACCTTGAAAGGTGCCGTATTGCCAGAAGGCCGCTTAAAAGTTGCGACTAAGTTTGTCGATGTAACTAAGCGCTATTTCGCCGAACAAGGTCGTCAGATCGATATCATCAAGTTATACGGTGGTATGGAATTAGCCCCAATCGTTGGCCTAGCCGATGTGATTGTGGATATTGTGGACACAGGTAAAACTCTTGTAGCCAATGGCCTAGAGCCTCGTGACCACATGGCGTATATCAGCTCTCGTTTAGTAGCCGGTAAAGCGGCAATGAAAGTTAAGCACGCTCAGATCCAGCCAATTATTGACCAGATGTCAGCCGCGGTAGATCGCCAAGAAGAGAAGCGCAAGCAAGCACAAAAGTAAGTGCGAATCATAAGTGCGAAAGTAAGTGCGTAAGTAAGAAGCATAGAGGGAAGATAGAATGACTATTGAAATTCGTCGTTTAGATACCAGTGAAAACAATTTTGATTCTGAGCTAGAAACACTACTAGCTTGGGAATCGGTTTCTGATCATCAAGTTCAGCAAATCGTAACCGACATCCTTGCCGATGTGAAAACACGTGGTGATGCCGCGGTAGTAGAATACAGCAATCGTTTTGATCACTTGCATGTTGAAGGTATGGATCAGTTAGAACTGACTCAAGACCAGCTTGAAGATGCACTGAATACCCTGCCAACTGATCAACGTTCAGCGCTATTAGCCGCTGCCGATCGTGTACGCAAATATCACGATAAGCAAAAACAAGATTCTTGGCAGTATACCGAAGACGATGGCACGCTATTGGGCCAAAAAGTAACCCCGCTAGATCGCGTAGGTATTTATGTACCCGGTGGTAAAGCCGCGTACCCCTCTTCTGTATTGATGAACGCCATTCCTGCACACGTTGCCGGCGTTAAAGAAATCATCATGGTAGTGCCAACACCCGGTGGCGAATTAAACCAGCTGGTATTAGCCGCTGCAGCCGTTGCCGGCGTAACAAAAGTATTTACCGTCGGTGGCGCACAAGCCGTTGCCGCATTAGCGTATGGTACGGCGACCGTTCCTAAGGTCGATAAGATCGTTGGCCCAGGTAACATCTTTGTGGCTACCGCTAAGCGCCAAGTATTTGGTGCAGTGGGCATCGACATGATCGCTGGCCCGTCTGAAATTTTAGTGGTGTGTGATGGCCAAACTGATCCCGATTGGATCGCCATGGACTTGTTCTCGCAAGCTGAGCACGATGAAGACGCACAGGCAATTTTAATCAGCCCAGATCAAAACTTTTTAGATCAGGTACACGCCTCTATCGAGAAGCTATTACCGACTATGGCACGTAAAGATATTATTCGTGCCTCACTGAGTGCTCGTGCAGCGCTAGTGAAAGTAAAAGATATGGACGAAGCTTGCGCTGTGAGTAATACCATTGCCCCAGAGCACTTAGAACTATCAGTTGAAGATCCGCAGGCATTATTGCCGCAGATTCGTCACGCCGGTGCGATCTTTATGGGTCGTCATACTTCAGAAGCGCTAGGTGATTATTGTGCAGGGCCAAACCACGTATTACCAACGTCGGGCACCGCACGTTTCTCATCACCATTAGGTGTATATGATTTCCAGAAGCGTTCGTCTTTGATTATGTGTTCGCCAGAAGGCGCTTCAGAGCTTGGCAAGATAGCTTCTGTACTAGCCCGTGGTGAGCAACTAGAAGGTCACGCACGTTCTGCTGAATACCGTATTAAAAAACAGTAACTGATTTAACCGCATTCTAGTAATTCGTTATGAGTGCGGAATTTAATAAGGCCTAGCATTATTTGTCTATGTAATAGATAAGTGATCTTGGCCTTTTTTGTTTATAAGAGGGTTTCTATTTGGAGGCCCTAAAACCAGAATTTGCTTTAGAGAGTTCCCATGACATCAATTTCCCAAATGGTTGAAAACCTCGTTCGCCCAGAAATTCGTGCACTATCGGCTTACCCTGTGGGTGATGCCAGTGGCATGGTAAAACTCGATGCGATGGAAAACCCGTATCAATGGTCGGCAGAACTAAAGCAAGCCTGGGCAGAAAAATTACAGCAAGCGGATATTAATCGTTATCCACACCCGCAAGCGCCAAAAGTTAAAGACGGCCTGCGCAAGGCGATGAACGTCCCTGAGCAATTTGATTGTTTACTAGGGAATGGCTCAGATGAAATCATCCAATTGCTCGCTATGCTGGTGGCCAAGCCAGGGGCGAAAATCATGGCGCCAGAGCCAGGCTTTGTGATGTATAAAATGATCGCTACCTTTTGTGGTGTCGATTATGTTGGCGTGCCATTAACCGCTGATTTTGAGCTAGACATGCCAGCCATGTTGAAGTGCATTACTGAGCAACAGCCAGAGTTAATATTCTTAGCGCAGCCTAACAACCCAACGGCCAATCTTTATTCTGAATCTCAGCTACGTGAACTTATTCAAGCCAGTGAAGGCTTAGTGATTATGGATGAAGCGTATCTACCTTTTTCCAGCCGTAATCACCTGCACTTTTTAGAAGAGTTCGATAACGTATTAGTCATGCGCACACTGTCTAAAGTCGGTTTAGCCGGATTACGCTTAGGTATGATCTTTGGTCGCAG
>CAJVZR010000023.1 GCA_913019965.1 uncultured Oleispira sp. | reverse complement strand
GCCCGTAATGATTATACCGAACGTGATGATGAGAACTGGTTATGCCACTCATTATATTTCCCAGAAACTAAAACCATCGGCAAGCGTGATGTGAACTTTGCACCGAAAACTGTGCCTGCGTTCGAACCGAAAGTCCGTGTTTATTAATTTAGGGAAATAAATCATGTTAGTTAGTATTTATCGCTACAATCCTGAAAAAGATGAAGCGCCTTACATGCAAGACTACGAGATCGCTATCCCAGCGGGTAAAGATCTTATGGTTTTGGACGTTTTAGCCCTAGTTAAGGAACAGGATTCTTCTGTTGCTTATCGCCGCTCATGCCGTGAAGGTGTGTGTGGTAGTGATGGCATGAACATCAATGGCAAAAACGGTTTGGCGTGTATTATGCCGATCTCTGAAGCAACTAAAGGTAAGAACGACAAGTTAATCTTGCGTCCTCTTCCTGGTATGCCAGTGATTCGTGACCTTGTTATCGATATGGCGCTTTTCTACAAACAGTATGAAAGCATCAAGCCTTATCTTGATAATGATACGCCAGCGCCAGCGATTGAGCGCTTGCAGTCACCTGAAGAGCGTGCAAAGTTAGATGGCCTATACGAGTGTATCTTGTGTGCGTGCTGTTCTACTTCATGCCCTTCTTTCTGGTGGAATCCTGAGAAATTCGTTGGACCAGCAGGCTTATTACAAGCTTATCGCTTCCTAGCGGACTCTCGTGATACTTCTACAGAAGACAGATTGGCGAATTTGGACGATCCATTTTCAGTTTTCCGTTGCCGTGGCATCATGAACTGTGTCAATGTATGCCCGAAAGGTTTAAACCCTACGCGAGCAATCGGACACATTCGTGGAATGTTGTTACAACGCGAAGTGTAAAAAGCGATTTATTCGTTTTTAAACGCTCGAGTTGATCGTCTGTATCAGGAGTGAATTGGACATACAATTCACTCCTGTTTAAAACTTTCAAAGATATTGCTTACAAGGCGATATTTTTTACTAAGCTGTATATTAAGAAGAGGGGACGGGTAACATCCGTTTCGTTGACAAGGCCAACGATCTTATCCGATCGGCCTGCTCCGGTGAGCCGGTATTGGTGTCTTGCGACGTAGTCCCTTTGAAATGTTCAAACAGGGTGGTCCTAAATGCACGAGCTGACAATGGAGCAGCTATGGAGTACGTCTCAACTCGCCGGTGGGAACGTTGCTTACATAGAAGAACTCTTTGAAACCTATCTTCGTGATCCAAACGAAGTTCCGGAAGAGTGGCGTCAATATTTTAATCAACTCCCAAGAGTTGAAGATAATGTGACGACCGATATTCCACACAAACCGATTCGCGAACAATTTCTGTTAATTTCAAAAAATCAGAATCGGGCAAAACCTACCTCTCAATCTAGCGTAAGTTCAGAATTTGAACGTAAGCAAGTTAAAGTATTGCAGTTGATTAATGCCTTCCGTGGTCGTGGTCATCAGCATGCACAACTTGATCCATTAGGTTTAATGGAGCGTGAGCAGGTACCTGACTTAGACTTGGCTTTCCATGAGTTGTCTCAAGCTGATTTGGATACAACCTTCCAAACTGGTTCATTATTTATTGGTCAAGACGAAGCAACACTTAAAGAAATTTTGGGTGCACTAGAACAGACTTACTGTAATACAGTAGGTGCTGAATATATGCACATTGTTAATACCGCTGAACAGCGTTGGTTCCAGCAGCGCTTAGAAAGTGTACGTTCGCATCCAAAATTTGGCGAAGAAGTTAAGAAGCATTTATTAGAGCGTTTGACTGCGGCAGAAGGTCTAGAAAAATATCTAGGTTCTCGTTACCCAGGGGTTAAGCGTTTTGGTCTTGAGGGGGGAGAAAGCTTAATTCCCTTGATGGATGAGTTAATTCAACGTTCAGGTACCTATGGTGCCAAAGAAATTGTTATTGGTATGGCGCACCGTGGCCGTCTGAACATGTTGATTAATACTTTCGGTAAGAAAACTTCAGATCTGTTCGATGAATTTGAAGGTAAGGCGCATTACAACCACAGTGGCGATGTTAAATACCACCAAGGTTTCTCTTCTAATGTAATGACTCCTGGTGGCGAAGTTCACCTAGCATTGGCTTTTAACCCATCCCACTTAGAAATCGTTTCTCCAGTGGTTGAAGGTTCTGTTCGTGCTCGCCAAGATCGTCGAGACGATTCAAATGGCGATGCTGTAATCCCAGTATTATTACACGGTGATTCGGCGTTTGCAGGGCAAGGCGTGGTAATGGAAACTTTCCAATTATCACAAACCCGTGCTTATAAAACGGGCGGTACAATTCATGTCGTCATTAATAACCAAGTTGGTTTTACTACCAACAAGCGTGAAGATGTTCGCTCTACAGAATACTGCACCGATGTTGCCAAAATCGTTGAAGCGCCAATTTTGCATGTGAATGGGGATGACCCTGAAGCGGTATTGTTTGTGACTCAGCTTGCGGTTGATTATCGTAACGAATTCAAAAAAGATGTTGTGATTGATTTGGTTTGTTATCGTCGTCGAGGCCATAACGAAGCGGATGAGCCTTCGGGGACTCAGCCGATCATGTATCAAAAAATTCGTGAGCAAAAAACAACTCGCCAGTTGTACGCTGAGAATCTTGTAGCAACCAGTATTGTTGCCGAAGAAACAAGCTCGCAAATGGAAGATGAATACCGTGATGCCTTGGATAATGGCTTGCACGTTGTTAAGAGTTTGGTAAAAGAGCCCAATGAAGAGCTGTTCGTTGATTGGACGCCTCATCTAGGTCATGAGTGGACGGCATTTGCTGATACTCAATATGATCTTAAAGAATTGCAAGAACTTGCAATCAAAATGCAAGAAGTTCCTGAAGGTTTTGCCGTACAGCGTCAAGTTAGTAAAATTCTTGATGATAGACGCAAAATGGCTGCCGGTGCATTAACCATAAACTGGGGTTTTGCAGAAACTTTAGCGTATGGCACCTTATTGGCAAAAGGGCATCAGGTGCGCTTCACTGGTCAGGATGTCGGTCGTGGTACCTTTTCGCACCGTCATGCGGTTTTACACAATCAAAAAGACAGTTCTACTTACTGTGCTTTGCAAAACATTGCTGAAGATCAACCACGCTGCGATATTTTTGATTCATTATTATCAGAAGAAGCGGTTTTAGGTTTTGAATACGGTTATGCAACAACAAATCCGGGTGCATTAGTTGTCTGGGAAGCTCAGTTTGGTGATTTCGCTAACGGCGCTCAGGTTGTATTTGATCAGTTTATTTCCAGTGGTGAGCATAAGTGGAGTCGCTTATGTGGTTTAACGGTTCTTTTACCTCATGGATATGAAGGTCAAGGCCCTGAGCACTCGTCAGCGCGACTAGAGCGCTATTTGCAACTGTGTGCCGAGCACAATATGCAGATCTGTGTTCCGACGACACCTGCGCAAGTTTTCCATATGTTGCGTCGTCAGGTGATTCGTCCATTGCGTAAGCCTTTGATTGTATTCACACCAAAAAGCTTGTTGCGTCATAAATTAGCAATCAGCACGTTAGAAGATTTAGCGGAAGGTAGTTTTAAAACCGTTATTCCTGAAATAGATGAACTCGATCCAGCGAAAGTTGAACGTGTTGTTTTATGTTCAGGTAAGGTTTATTACGACTTACTAGAAGCGCGTCGTGAACGTGAGCAAGACAATGTTGCTATTGTTCGCCTTGAGCAGCTTTATCCATTCCCGGAAGAGCAGTTGCTAGAGGCATTGGCACCTTATACCAATATCAAAGATATGGTTTGGTGTCAGGAAGAGCCGATGAATATGGGTGCTTGGTATAGCAGTCAGCACCATATGCGTCGTGTATTGCACATTAATAGCCCAGGCCTGAATTTAAATTATGCAGGTCGAGATGCGGCAGCTTCACCAGCAGCAGGGTACATGGCATTACACATTGAACAGCAGCAAAAACTAATTAATGACGCGCTTACTTTAGGGTAGGCGAGCAGCAGAATTTTAAGGAAAGAGAATGACTATTGAAATCAAAACGCCTACATTTCCAGAATCTGTAGCGGATGGAACAGTGGCAACTTGGTATAAAAAGCCAGGTGAAGCGATTAGCCGTGATGAGCTGATTGTTGATATTGAAACCGATAAAGTTGTCCTAGAAGTGGTTGCTTCTGGTGATGGTGTATTAAAGGAAATTATCAAGGGTGAAGGCGAAATTGTTTTAAGCGCTGAAGTTTTGGGTATTTTCGAAGAAGGCGGAGTTGCGGTTGCAGCACCTGCGGCAACAGAAGCTAAAGTTGAAAGCGCTGTTGAATCGACCGAAGACATCATCATGAGCCCTGCGGCACGTAAGTTGGCAGAAGAAAATGGCATTAGCGCGAGCGATGTTGTTGCTACGGGTAAAGATGGTCGTGTGACGAAAGAAGATATTCTTAATCACCTTAAAGCGCCTAAAGCTGAAGCGCCTGTTGCAGCGCCAGCCAATGCTCCAGCGCCTGTGGCTAATAAGCCAGCGGCAAATGTTGGCGCGATTAATTTTGATGCCGGAGACCGCATCGAAAAACGTGTTCCAATGACACGCTTACGTGCGACGATTGCTAAGCGTTTAGTAAGTGCTCAGCAAAATGCTGCCATGTTGACTACCTATAACGAAGTAAACATGAAGCCAATCATGGAGCTGCGTAAGAAGTATCAAGATCGTTTTGTTAAAGCTCACGGTGTTAAGTTAGGCTTTATGTCTTTCTTCGTGAAAGCAGCAACGGAAGCGTTGAAGAAATTTCCAGCAGTAAATGCATCGATCGACGGTAACGACATGATTTATCATGGTTATCAGGATATCGGTGTTGCCGTTTCTACAGAGCGTGGTTTGGTTGTTCCTATCTTGCGAGATACTGACGACATGGGTTTAGCTGAAGTCGAAAGTACTATTGGCGATTTCGGTGTGCGTGCGCGCGATGGCAAGCTAGGCATTGATGAGATGCAAGGTGGTACCTTCACTATTTCTAATGGTGGTACTTTTGGCTCGTTATTATCAACCCCCATTCTGAATCCACCACAAACTGCCATTATGGGAATGCATAAGATCCAAGATCGCCCAATGGCGGTAGATGGTGAAGTGGTTATTTTGCCTATGATGTATTTGGCATTATCCTATGATCATAGAATGATTGATGGTAAAGAAGCTGTTCAGTTCTTAGTAGCGATTAAAGATTTACTAGAAGATCCAGCACGTTTGTTATTGGATATTTAATAAGGAAGATACATGAGTAAGCAATTTGATGTTGTGGTTATCGGTGGTGGTCCTGGCGGTTATGTAGCGGCTATCCGTTGTGCACAACTAGGTCTATCCACTGCTTGTATCGACAAGTGGGTAAATAAAGAAGGCAAGGGCGTCTTTGGTGGTACCTGTTTGAACGTAGGTTGTATTCCATCAAAAGCCTTGTTAGATAGTTCGCACAAGTACGAAGAAGCTCATGAGAAGTTTTCACTGCACGGTATCTCTACCGGCGAAGTGAAAATGGATGTTCCGGCTATGGTGCAGCGAAAAGATCAGATTGTTAAAAATCTGACCATGGGTGTTGCTACTTTATTCAAGGCCAATGGCGTTACCGCGTTCGAAGGAACGGGTAAGTTATTAGCGGGGCGTAAAGTTGAGTTTACTAACCACGCTGGCGTAAGTGAAGTTATCGACGCTGAAAATGTGATTATTGCAACGGGCTCTGTGCCGGTTGAGATTCCACCAACGCCTCTAACAGATAACATCATTGTTGACTCAACAGGTGCTCTAGAATTTACCGAAGTGCCAAAGCGTTTAGGCGTCATTGGTGCGGGTGTTATCGGTCTTGAGCTTGGTAGTGTTTGGAGTCGTTTAGGTTCTGAAGTTGTAGTGTTAGAAGCACAAGATTCTTTCTTACACATGGTTGATCAAACTGTGGCGAAAGAAGCTAAAAAACTTTTGACTAAGCAAGGTCTAGATATTCGCATTGGTGCTCGTGTTACGGGCAGTGAAGTGAAAGGCGATGAAGTGACTGTTACTTATCAGGATTCTGAGGGTGAACAGCAGATTACTTTCGATAAGCTAATCGTAGCGGTAGGTCGTCGTCCTTATACTGAAGGTCTATTATCTGGGGATAGTGGCGTCAATATGGATGAACGTGGATTCTTCCATGTGAATGATTATTGCGCGACAGATGCTCCAGGCATCTGGGCTATCGGTGATGTTGTGCGTGGCCCTATGTTGGCGCATAAAGCATCTGAAGAAGGCGTCATGGTTGCAGAGCGTATTGCAGGTCATAAAGCTCAGCTAAACTACGATGTTGTGCCTTCTGTGATCTATACCAGTCCTGAAATTGCCAGTGTTGGTCGCACCGAAGAACAGTTAAAAGCCGATGGTGAATCCTATAATGTCGGTATGTTCCCATTTGCTGCCAACGGTCGCGCGATGGCTTCTACTGATACCGATGGTTTTGTAAAAATCATTGCGGATGCAGAAACAGATCGCATTTTAGGTGCTCATATTATTGGTCCAAATGCTGGAGATTTATGTCAGCAGATTGTGATTGCAATGGAATTCGGTTCCAGTGCAGAAGATATTGGCATGATGGTTTTTGCCCATCCTTCTATCTCTGAAGCTGTGCATGAAGCCGCGTTATCGGTTAATAATGCAGCGATTCATAAAGCGAATCGTAAACCAAAGAAAAAAAAGTAAGCTAAGCGGTTTGCTGTAAGTAACCCTTGTGTTTAAAGGGGTACTGCTAAGAAAGCTGTAAAATAGAGTAAGATTCGCTGACTTGAGTCATCAGTTAGCGAATAAAGCTTTGTTTTACGGCTTTTTTTGTTTTTGGCGTTTGGAATTCTATTTGTGACAGTCTATTATCACGAAAGGTTATAAGAAAAACTTGGCAGCTAGTTCGGAATTAGCGCAGTAGTAGAAAGTGCAAAGGCGCACATAAGGTCATCATACTTTTACATGATTGACTTTGTTCTTGGCTAGTTGAATGATCAACCTAAGCAATCTGACGGGATAAATTGAATGAACCTACACGAGTATCAGGGTAAGCAACTTTTTGCCCAATATGGATTACCGGTATCTAAAGGTATCGCTGCGCGAACGATTGAAGAAGCAGTCGATGCTACCAATCATATTGAAGGTGATAAATGGGTCGTGAAAGCCCAAGTACATGCCGGTGGTCGAGGAAAAGCCGGTGGTGTAAAACTGGTTTCTTCAAAAGATGAAGTTAAAGAATTCGCAAAACAGTGGTTGGGTGAAAATCTAGTCACTTATCAAACAGATGCCAAAGGGCAACCTGTAAGTCGTATCTTGGTTGAAAGCTGTACTGACATAGACCAAGAATTATATTTAGGGGCGGTTGTTGACCGCGCCAGTCGTCGTGTTGTATTTATGGCGTCGACTGAGGGCGGTGTAGAAATTGAAAAAGTCGCTCACGAAACACCAGAAAAAATTCTAAAAGCTGAAATAGATCCTTTAGTGGGTGCTCAGCCATATCAAGCGCGCGAATTAGCATTTCAATTAGGGCTAGAAGGCAAACAAATTAATCAGTTTGTTAAAATCTTTTTAGGTCTAGCGAAACTGTTCGTTGATAAAGATTTAGCATTATTGGAAATTAATCCGTTGGTCGTAACCACTGAAGGTGATTTGCACTGTCTCGATGCTAAATTAAATATCGATAGTAATGCGGTATATCGTCATAAAGATTTACAAGAAATGCACGACCCATCACAAGAAGATGAGCGTGAAGCGCATGCGGCTAAGTGGGAATTAAACTACGTAGCCCTTGATGGCAATATCGGCTGCATGGTGAATGGTGCCGGTCTAGCAATGGGTACGATGGATATTGTAAAACTGCACGGTGGTAAACCTGCGAACTTTTTAGATGTCGGCGGCGGTGCAACAAAAGAACGCGTGATCGAAGCGTTTAAAATTATTTTATCCGATGAAAATGTAGAAGCCGTATTGATCAATATCTTCGGTGGTATCGTACGTTGCGACTTGATTGCTGAAGGTGTTATCGGAGCGGTTGAAGAAGTGGGTGTTAAAATCCCGGTGATCGTTCGTCTAGAAGGTAATAACGCAGAATTGGGTAGTAAAGTATTAGCCGATAGTGGCTTAAATATTATTGCAGCAACGAGTTTAACTGATGCAGCAGAGCAATCTGTAAAAGCCGTCGCTAAATAATTAAGGGTGAATAATGAGCATTTTAATCGATAAAAATACCAAAGTTATTTGCCAAGGTTTTACTGGGGCGCAAGGGACTTTTCATTCAGAGCAAGCGATTGAATATGGTACAAAAATGGTCGGTGGTGTAACGCCGGGCAAGGGTGGGCAAACTCACTTAGGTTTACCAGTATTTAATACGGTTGCTGAAGCGGTTAAAGAAACAGGGGCGGAAGCTTCTGTTATTTACGTGCCTGCACCATATTGCAAAGACTCAATCTTAGAAGCGGCTAATTCTGGCATACAACTAATCGTTTGTATTACCGAAGGTATTCCAACGCTTGATATGTTGGAAGCGAAAGTTAAATGTGATGAGCTGGGTGTTCGCCTTATTGGTCCAAACTGCCCAGGTGTGATTACTCCGGGTGAATGTAAAATCGGTATTATGCCTGGGCATATCCATTTGCCTGGTAAAGTCGGGGTTGTATCGCGTTCAGGTACTCTGACATATGAAGCCGTTAAACAAACGACGGATTATGGTTTTGGTCAGTCTACGTGTGTTGGTATTGGTGGTGATCCTATTCCAGGTTCTAACTTCATTGATATCTTGCAGTTATTCCAAGATGATCCAAAAACCGAAGCAATCGTAATGATTGGTGAAATTGGTGGTAGCGCAGAAGAAGAAGCGGCGGCTTTTATTAAAGCCAATGTAACTAAGCCTGTCGTATCTTATATTGCTGGTGTTACGGCGCCAGCAGGTAAGCGTATGGGCCATGCAGGTGCAATCATTGCAGGTGGTAAAGGTACTGCAGATGAAAAATTTGCAGCCTTGGAAGATGCCGGTGTAGAAACCGTGCGTAGTCTTGCGGATATTGGTAAGGCATTGCAAAAAATCACTGGTTGGTCTTAACCGTTAAGTTGATTGATTGTTTTAAAAAGGACGCTTTTAGCGTCCTTTTTTGTGCCTATTGATTACCGAATAGGTTAATAATCACACGTACTTTATCATTTAACAAAGGTTCTGGTTTTATCATCAACTAGAATAGGGTATAACCACGCACCATTAACATAAGCATTAATTACTAGAGTGATGTGAATTTCTATGGATATTACAGCTCAGCAAAAAGCGGAACGTTTTATCTCTGTACTGCGCCATTGCCAGTTATTAGGACTAAAAGTTTTATCGGCTGATGAGACTAGTCTGAAAATGCGTCTACCGTATAGTGAAGATATAATTGGCAATCCTTTGGTGGGTATCATTCATGGTGGCGCTTTAACAACCTTGATGGATACCGCATGTGGTACCGCATGTTTTGTTGCCATAGAAGGGATGGAGCTGTGCCCAACGCTCGACTTACGAGTAGACTACATGAAGTCCTCTGAGCCTGGGCAAGACTTAGTTGCACATGCTTCGGTTACCCGAATAGCAAATAACGTTGTTTTTACTGAGTGTTTAGTAAGGCAAGAGAACGATGATACGTTAGTGGCTAAGTGTAATGCGACCTTTATGCGTATCGGTGCAGAAATGACGCCGCCGGCATTTCAGGGGGTCATTGAGACGGGAGATGCCAGTATCTATATGGGAACAGAGCTTTTAGTGAAGGGTGGTGCAAAAGCAGGAGGTCAATCCCTATGAGTTTTCAGGATATTATTCAACAAGCGCAAACCAGTGGTGATTTTCAGCCTTTAGTTGATAGCATTCCTTATGCGAACTTCATTGGTTTAGAGTTTCAACGCTTTGGTGATAACGTAATTTTCAAGTTGCCAAAGAATATCGATAATATCGGTAATCCGATATTGCCGGCTATTCATGGTGGTGTCATCGGTGGTTTTATGGAACTGGCTGGTGCATTAAATCTGCTCATGTTCATGGATACGCCCTTAATGCCTAAGATTGTCGATTTTTCATTGGATTATCTACGCGCTGGTCGAGATCAGGATACGTTCGCTGAGTGTCAGGTGTGGCGACAGGGGAGCCGTGTCGCTAATGTATCGATTAATGCCTGGCAAAATGATCGTGCCAATCCTATTGCGACAGCACGTGCGCACTTCTTGCTGGCTAAAAAGTAATCAGTAGGGTGCTGGTAGCTTAGTATTTAGTACAAGCTACCAGCAGTTCTTTTTAGAAAACCCCTTGAAATTCAATTGTCTGTCCCTATTTCTGATACATAAGTTAATCCAATAGTTAATTTAATAGCTAATAACATTAGAAATACCTGATTGTTCAGGACTAAGGAGATCAGATGACTGCAAGTCAAAAAGAAACGATGGGCTTTAAAACTGAAGTAAAGCAGTTACTTCACTTAATGATCCATTCTTTGTATTCCAATAAAGAGATTTTCTTACGCGAGTTAGTTTCAAACGCATCTGATGCTTGTGACAAACTGCGCTTCGAAGCTATTTCAAATGCTGACCTATATGAAGGTAATGGTGATCTAGCCATACATATCGATTTTGATGCAGAAAAGAAAACAGTCATCATTGAAGACAACGGTATTGGTATGAGCCGTGATGATGTCGTTAATCATTTAGGCACCATTGCTAAATCAGGAACTTCCGAGTTCTTAGGTAAATTAAGCGGTGATGAAAAGCAAGACTCTCAGCTGATTGGTCAATTCGGTGTAGGTTTCTATGCCTCTTTTATCGTTGCTCAAGATGTTGTTGTTGAAACTCGCCGTGCTGGTTTAGCGGCCGATCAAGGTGTGCGCTGGCAGTCTCAAGGCGAAGGTGAGTTCAGCCTTGAAGATATTGAAAAAGCAGATCGTGGAACGCGAATCACGTTGCATTTAAAAGATGATGAAGCTGAGTTTGCCGACAGTTCTCGCTTGCGTAATTTGATTAAAAAATATTCAGATCATATTGCTATTCCAATCTTCTTACCTCAAGAAGTCACTAGTGAAGATGCGGATGGTGATAATAAGCAAATTCCTGAAGCGGTTAACGAAGCGAAAGCGCTTTGGACAAAGTCTAAGACCGATATTAGCGACGAAGATTATAAAGAATTTTATAAGCATGTATCCCATGATTGGCAAGAGCCACTAGCATGGTCGCATAACAAGGTTGAAGGTAAGTTGGACTATACCAGCTTGCTCTACATCCCATCACAGGCGCCAATGGACTTATGGAATCGTGATGCAGCCCGCGGGTTAAAATTATATACCCAGCGTGTCTATATTATGGATGAAGCCGAACAGTTCTTGCCACTGTACTTGCGTTTTGTAAAAGGTATTTTAGATTCCAACGATCTATCTTTGAACGTTTCTCGTGAAATTCTACAGCAAGATAAAAATGTAGATTCTATTCGCAGTGCTTTAACTAAGCGTGTGTTAGATTTGTTGACCAAGATGTCGACGAAAGATGAAGAAAAGTACGCAAAATTCTGGGCTCAATTTGGCGAAGTTTTAAAAGAAGGCCCAGCAGAAGATTTTGCCAATAAAGAAAAAATTGCCAAACTATTCCGTTTCTCCAGTACGCAAGGTGAAGGTGATAGCGTAACGGTATCGTTAACCGATTATGTGTCTCGCATGAAAGAAGATCAGAAAAAGATCTACTATGTGACAGGCGAGAGTTACGATGCGGTATTCAATAGCCCACATATCGAATTCTTTAAGAAGAACAATATTGAGGTTCTGCTTTTAACCCAGCGTGTTGATGAGTGGATGATCAGTCACCTTGGTAACTTTGATGAGAAATCATTCCAAGATATTACCAAGGGTGAGCTTGATTTAGATGAGCTTACCGACGAAGAAGAAAAAGCCGCAGCAGAAACACTGGCTGAAGATAATAAAAGTCTAGTAGAGCGTATTACGGCTTCATTAAAAGGTGAGGTAAATAATGTTCGCATCACTTCACGTTTGACGGATTCACCTGCCTGTTTGGTCGTGGGTCAAAATGATATGAACGATAATCTACGTCAAATGTTAGCTGCTGCAGGTCAGGAAGTTCCACCCGCTGAATCAACGTTGGAGGTGAATCCTACACACCCATTGATTGCAATCATGGATAAAGAGCAGGATGAAAGTCGTTTTGGCGATTTAGCTCACGTGATTTATGGTCAAGCACAATTAGCTCAAGGTAGTCAGCTAGAGAAACCAGCTGAATACGTGACTAAGTTGAACAAACTGTTGCATGACCTAATGAAGTAATTTTATTTCATTTCGAATAGTATGTTTGTTTTAAACGGCGCCTAAGGGCGCTGTTTTTATATAGAGGAAACGGAATTTTCTCAAATGAGAGAGCATCTGGTATGATGCGGTAAAAATTTGACTGTAGAATTGGGTTGTTAGAAGTATGAAAGCATTAAAAGTTCTTTTTTCAGGACTATTGTTATCGGTTAGCATGCAAAGTATGGCCGGTGGCTCTATCGATTTAAGCCTAGCGAACGACTCAGCTCGTTTAGAGTATGATGCAGCGAAAGTAGGATCTGGCTTGCATATAAGTGCCAGTATTATGCATCACGAAGAAGATGGTGATTTAGCGTCATTAGGTCTTCATGTGGTTGATGTACGTGAACCCAATAGTCCTTTATATCTTGGGGTAGGTGGTAAGTTATTTGGCTTTAAAGATGGCGATGTTGATGGTGGTGCCTTAGGTGTAGGTGGTTTCTTTAGCTATCAAATTCCTAAAGTACCTGGCTTAAGCACTGCGGGTTACGTCTATTATGCCCCTAAGGTCGTATCATTTGATGCCACAGAGAACTTAACCGACGCCGACATTCGTATTCAATACGGACTATTGCCGACGGCACGAGTTTATATGGGTTACCGTTACAGCTCTTTTAAAATCGAAGATAACAAGAAAGTATTTATGCTGGAAGAAGGCATACACTTTGGTTTGAAGGTTGATTTTTAATGGCTGAATGGCTTGGGCACAGTAATCACAAGCTTTATCAGGCTCGCTTATTATTAGAAAGTCTAGAGACGGCTGAGTTAGAAACTCAGTCGCCTTTGGCGTTGGTGTCTGCCTTGCAAGAAAGCGTGATATTTCAGCTGGTATTGGCTTATCAGTCTTACTTGCATGAAGTTGCTGAGATTGCTCAGTGCAGAGATGAGTTTTACTCTTTACAGCAGTTGCTTGATCTCGTGCCTGTGCCTACGGGTGAAATGACTGAGCTTAAGCAATTAGAAGCCGATGATTTCAGCTGGTTGAGTCAGATGCAGTCAGCTTTCCAGCATTGTAGTAGCAAAGATCCGGTCACTACTAAGCCACAATCGAACCCTGTAATGATTCAGATGCAAGACAAAACCGCGAGCAGTTTACCTTTGCGCGATTGGTACCAAGCGTTATCCGAAATTATAGAGTTACAGCGTGGTAATCGACAAGAGAGCTAGTTTTTAGCTGGCTTTCTTTTATCTCAGTTATTCCCTTTACAACCTTTCAGTTATTGATGATAGAATCCCGCACTCAATAAGTGATCCATCCATTGATTAAGTAGGCATACATGGCTGATTTTTTTGAAATCGTTGAGTTAACAAATGGCGATATCGGTTTACGCAGAGCAGATGATACGTCTGAAGAATTGATAGTAAAAATACAGTTTTCAGCTGAAGCCAAAGAAGGCCTGAAAGATAGTTATGTCGCAGTTGCGCATGCAATGATTGAAGCTGGGGTTAATAAAGTCAGCGAACTTTCTGGTCTCGAAATAGAGCAGCAAGATATTCTTACTGAGCCTGAAAATTCAGGACTTGTGCACTAGCTCAGCTATTCCCAAGTAGACGCGAAGTTAGCGTCTACGAATAAGTAAAGCGTGACTATTGCCTAATCTTGCTGCGTCATCCAGTTCGGCAAGTTCTGCATCACTGATTTTACCAGGCCACTCAATAATCAGATGTCCTGTTCCCGCTGCTAATGCTTTACAGCATACTTGATGAAAGCAATTTTCTTCTGCGTTAATGTGCAAAATCTGAGAGGCATCAATCCCTAAGGCAGATACCCAGTTCCGGTTGATCGATGGTTCGTCGGCAATCCACATCAGCCAGCGTTTATCTAAAGACATTTGGCTGAGGATGGGCAATAAATAGATGGGCTGTAATGCGCTATCTGAAGTCAAAATAATTTCACTAATACCCGATTGTGGCTGTTTAGGCTGAGCTAAACCGCTACTCAGGGATAATTCAGGATTATGAATTCCAAGTTGTAATTGACGCATGCTGAACTCCTTGTACTAGTGAAATATAAATTTGGATAATGTAGCGGTTGAGATTAATGGCGGCGGATTACGCCAACATATAAACCTTCGATCGCAAAATTAGTTTCTTTTAAGTTAACTTCGATAGGGTCGAAGTCATCGTTTTCGGCGAATAAAGTCACTTTGTTGCGATTCTTTTGATAGCGTTTAACGGTCACGTCATCTTCAACTCGAGCTACAACAATCTGGCCGTTACGTGCCGTTTCTGTTTTATGCACGGCAATCAAATCACCATCCATGATGCCAATGTTGATCATACTTTCACCATGAACTTCTAATAAAAAGTTGGCTTCTGGCTTGAACCAGGCTGCCGGTATCTCACAGTGATCTTCAACGTGTTCTTGCGCTAGAATCGGTTCACCAGCAGCTACGCGACCAATAATCGGTAGGCCTAGCTGTTGATCTTCAACAATACGAATGCCGCGAGAAGCGCCAGGCATCATTTCAATGGCACCTTTACGCGCTAAAGCTTTTAAATGCTCCTCAGCGGCATTAGGTGAGCGAAATCCAAGCTGCTCAGCGATCTCTGCACGAGTGGGTGGGAAACCCGTTTTTACGATCGCGTCTTTAATAAGATCAAGAACTTCTTGCTGTCGAGCGGTAAGCTTAATCATGTTTAATGTCCAATGCTTGTTGATAGTGTTTATCTATACAGTGGGTGTAAATATATACAGTGTTTTTGATTGTGTAAAGCCGTTTCGAATAAATTAGTTCAAAATCTATGTGATTTTCTATGCGGCATTTACTTGCACTAAAAGCGTTTAAAACGTATGTTTGAATTTCATTAATATTTATTTGGGTTTATATGGCACAGAAAGATACCGCTGGGCGAATACTGGATGCAGCGGAAGCATTATTTTCTGAAAAGGGATTTGCCGAAACATCATTGCGAAATATTACGACTAAGGCCGGGGTGAATCTAGCCGCGGTTAATTATCACTTCGGTTCAAAAAAGTCTCTCATTCAAGCGGTCTTCGCTCGATATCTAACGCCTTTTAGCGAGCAGTTCTCACAGCAACTGAATATCATTGAGCAGCGCGAAAATACCCCTGAACAGCTTTTGAAGTTATTAGTACTCACGTTGAATAAGTCAGGTCTTGAAAATCCAGAGAAGTTTGGTGTTTTCATGCGTTTATTAGGCCTAGCTTACAGTCAAGGGCAGGGCCATCTACGTAAATTTCTGACCAGTGAATACGGTGAAGTTTTCAATCGTTATATGAAAGAAGTTAATCGGGTCACGCCTGAATTAACACCGATGGAGCGGTTTTGGCGCATTCACTTTATGTTGGGTGCCGCGGTATTTACCATGTCCAGTGTGGATTCTTTAATGGCCATGGCAGATCATGATTTAGGCACCCAATCTGATGTGAAAGATGTGGTATCGCAGCTGATGCCCTTCTTGGCTTCGGGTTTAATGGCTAACGATAAGAATGACTGAATCAATGGCTATTGAGAAAATAGAAGTCTCGATTCAAGATCAAGTTATGCGTATAACTATGTCTGATCAAATAAAAGATTATTCAATCTCGACTGCTAAATTGGGAATAGGGCAACAAAAAGGCTCAAATCAAACTCCGATAGGATGGCATGAAGTGCGGTCTAAAATTGGTACTAATGCAGAAATAAATAGTGTTTTTATTGGACGCAGATTTACTGGTGAGATCTATGATCAAGCTTTGGCTGAGAAATTCCCTCAACGAGATTGGATTCTAAGTCGCATATTATGGCTTAGTGGTTGTGAGGTGGGCAGAAATCGACTGGGTAATGTCGATACTATGCAGCGTTATATCTACATACATGGTACTCCCGATAGCGAACCTATGGGGGTACCAGAATCCCACGGCTGCATCCGAATGCGAAACAAAGATGTTATTGAACTGTTCGATTTGTTGCCGGTAGGGGCTCCAATTTGGATACAAGAATCAACTTTTGCGAGAATTCCATGTCGATCTGTGTAATGGCGGATATCGCCGGATTAACTCTAACGAATGAAGATGAAAAGTTTTTATTACAACCTGAAATATCTGGGTTAATTTTATTTGGACGTAATTATGAAAGTCCTCAGCAACTGAAGTCTCTCTGCAGCAGTATTAAAGCATTACGTGCTGATCTGATTATTGCAGTTGACCAAGAGGGAGGACGAGTTCAGCGTTTTCGTGAGGGTTTTTTACGCTTACCGGCAATGTCTGTTTTAGGTGAAAGCTATAAGAAAAATGAAGTTTTAGCGCTTAAGCAAGCTTATGAATTAGGTTGGTTAATGGCGGCAGAGTTGATTCACCATGGCATAGATATCAGTTTTGCCCCAGTATTGGATTTAGATTATGACCGTTCAATAGTGATCGGTGATCGTGCTTTTGCGAGTTCACCTAATGCGGTATATGACTTGACCGAGCAGTTAATCAAAGGGATGAAAAGTGCCGGGATGTGCGCCACGGCAAAACATTTCCCAGGCCATGGCTTCGTTGAGGCCGATTCGCACTTGGAATTACCGACAGATAATAGAGCGCGAGCTGAAATTTTCGATAGAGATTTACAGCCTTTTATGCAACTTATTAAAGAACAGAAGCTAAGTGCTGTGATGCCAGCTCACGTAGTTTATCCAGATGTTGATGCTCATTTTACCGCGGGATTTTCTAAGATATGGCTGCAAGATATTTTACGATCTGAGTTAGGCTTCGACGGGTTAATATACAGTGATGATTTATCCATGGAGGGCGCCGCTGCTTCAGGGTCTCCGGCGGTACGAGCAGAAAAAGCAAAAGATGCTGGTTGTAATGTATTGTTGATCTGTAATAAACGAGAAGCCGCTCAAGAAATCGTCGATACGGTACGAGAAAAGCGTTGGCCGTTGGTTAGCTTAGAAAAAATGAAAGCATCCCCACTTGCAGATCAAGATTTATACGCGAGTAGCGAATGGCAGCAGGCAATAAACATAGTGCAGCCATTATTAAACCTCTAAAACTCTAGTTTAAATTTATAGCGTAAAGGCCGTACATTGAAAACACTCGCAATTATTGGTGGTACAGGATTAACTAAGTTCGATCAGCTAGAAGAAATTATTAAGCACCCCGACGTAAAAACTGAGTTGGGTGCGCCAAGTTGCAATGTGATAGAAGGGCGCTTGGGTAAATATAGGTTGTTATTCTTACCACGCCATGGGCATCCTCATGCAGTCGCGCCACACAAAATTAATTATCGAGCTAACCTTTTAGCCCTTAAGCAGTTAGGCGCAAATGAAATTCTTGCAGTGAATGCCGTTGGCGGTATTGAAAAAAATGCGATAGCAGGGCATATATCCGTTCCTCATCAAATCATCGATTATACCTCTGGCCGTGAAAATACCTATTTTGATGGCCTTTTTAGACCACTTGATCATATTGATTTCACACATCCTTATGATCAGAGTTTACGCACCAAGTTAGTCTCAATTCTTTCTGGCCAGCCTCTAGAGAACGGTTTCAGTGATTTTGGGGTTTATGGGGCGACTCAAGGCCCTAGGTTAGAAACGATTGCTGAAATCAATCGTTTGGAAAATGATGGCTGTGACCTAGTGGGTATGACGGGCATGCCTGAAGCGGCTCTCGCCAGAGAATTAGGAATTCCATACGCTAGTCTTTGTTTAGTTGTGAATCCTGCAGCAGGTAAGTCTAATGAATTAATTACAATGGATGATATCAGGGCTGTCATTGAAACTGGGATGGCTGATATTAAGAGAGTAATTGAAGCATATTGTCAGTAAACTCAACGCTCATGGTCTCACTAATTCTAATTGAATCCTCCACTTCAATTCTGTATACGCTGCTGTAATTACCGCTTACAAAAAGTAACCATGACTAAGTAATTAGTGTGAATATAGTCACCTTAATAATCCCACATTCTTGATAGTATTCGGCCCAATAAAACGATAAGGCTAATTAATAGCCAGTAAAATTCAGTCAAGGGTCAATCATGAAATACTTCTTAGGGTTTCTTACTCTATTAATGCTATCGGGCTGTGATGCACCGAAAAGCTATAAAACAGTTGATGTCGGAGATATTACAACACCGGATACCCCTGTTCCCACGGTTCAGAACTTACAAGTTTTCAGTGTCAGTGAAACAGAAGTGATATTACGTTGGTCTGATAATAACCAAGCTGAAGGTTATAAAGTTCGCCGTAATGGCAATACGATTGCGACGATCGCAAAGGGGCTTTTCACTTTTACCGATTCAGAAATTATCGCTAATACTACCTATCGCTATGATGTCGTTGCTATTAATGAAAATGGACGTGAATCTCCAGTGCAGACGATTTCAATAACAGCAAAAAATAATAATGCGCCAGTAATTTCTACACAGATAGGAAAACTGCAGCTATTAGATACCGCGCTATTACATGATCTTGTAGCGGTTATCGAAGCATCCGATTTAGATAATGATGCGTTAACTTACAGCTTAAAAGTCAATCAAGTTGAAAGCCAAGAGATATTATCTATTGATGACAATGGTCAAATTTCTATGTCTGTCGATGCTGCGACTCTTGCAGGCAAAGTTTTAAATCTACAAGTAGAGGTGAGTGATAGTTTTAGTATCAGCAGCATGCAATTCCAACTGGGGTTCATCCCAACAATTGCAGGCGCAGCTAATCAGGGCTTATCGCGTAATGTTTATAGTCACGCTTCAATAGCAAATGACCTCGCGGTATTAAAAGAACTACCTATCTATCCAAATTCTCCAACATCAACTTCAATAGAGACTCGTTTTCAATCACCTTCTCAAATTGGCAATAATTATGGTCAGCGCATGCAAGGTTATCTGGTACCGGCATTAAGCGGTGACTACCAGTTTTGGATAGCCGCGGATGATAGCGCTGAATTATCTATAAGTTCTAACCATCAACAAGAGAATCTTGAAGTTATTGCGACGCTCGCTTCTCATACCGCTGAATTGCAGTGGGACAGATATAACGAACAAGCATCGGCAATGATTACTCTTGAAGCAGGCAAGGCTTATGCTATAGAAGCACTAATGGTAGAAGGTGGTGGCGGTGATCATTTAGCGGTCGCTTGGCAAGGCCCAGGCATTGACCAGCAAGTCATCGCTAATGAATATTTAAGATTACCGGTAGATTTTGAAACACCTACAGCCATATCGGACTTAACCTGGTTAAAAACCGCTGAAGACAAAGTGATGTTGCAATGGAAAGCCGCCATCGATAATTTAGCGGTAGATCATTACGAAATTTATAATGAAGCTCACTTACTTGAAACGACTCAAGACCTATCCATTGAATTAACAGGTCTAGAAAGTGCTAAGCGCTATAATTTAACGGTACGCGCGGTCGATGCGGCGGGTAATCAATCAATAGGCAGCAATTCCGTCGGCATCGTTATTGATGACTATCTAGCCCCTTCGATAATCACAAGTTTAAATGCTAACGAACAAGGTACGGATTATGTGAACCTGCAATGGGATGCATCAAGCGACGAACGTAACCAAGATGTGTTGTATCGAGTATTTCAAAACGACGTGCTGATTGGCCAAAATTATCAAACACAGTTTGCAGTTAAATCATTACTGCCTGCAACCGCTTATGACTTTACTGTTGAAGCCCTAGATGCGTCTGGTAATAGTGCAGGGTTATCGACTGTGCTCACAGTTACAACGGAATCCATTGTCGAAGGCACTCCGGTTTTTGACTTTCCTTCGTATGAGTTCGCTTTGTCTGCCGCAAGTTTGGTCAATACGGTATTTGCGAGTCTGGCATATCAAGCGGATGCAGTTCCTAGCTTCAGCATTTCCGCGGGTAATGATGCCGGTTATTTTACGGTTTCAGAGCAAGGGCAGTTGTCGTTAGCTAAAGCATTTAGCAGCGATACCGATCAAGGGTTTGAATTGACGGTTGCCGTTGTGCTTGGAGAGGTAAGTACAACGACTCAGGTTAAAATAAAAGCCATTGCGAGCTCGCGTTTCAGTGCACGGGGCGTTTTACAGCAAGTCTGGACCGGGCAAGGCGGTTCAAGTATTGCGGATATAAATACGCAAGCCGTTATTCAAAGCCAGCAAGTATTGGCGAGTTTTAAAAGCCCAACCAGTATGGGTAATAATTACGCTCAAAAAGTATCCGGCTATTTAGCCGTTCCCGAATCAGGCGAATACAGCTTTTGGATTGCCTCGGACGATGCCAGCCAGTTTAAAATAAGCCCAGATATGACCGCAGAAAAAGCGCAGCTGGTTGCTCACGTCAATGGTTATACCAGCGAAGATAACTGGAGTAATGGCTCACAGGCGAAAACGAATTTACAGCTAAATGCGGGTCAGCTTTATTATGTTGAAGTTATGCATAAAGAAGGCGGTGGTGGTGATCATATGTCCGTTGCTTGGCAAGGTCCGTCAATTAATAAAACACAGCTGTTAGGCGAGTACCTTTACCCGCTGAGTAGTTTTTATCCAGCGCCAACTAAACTAGAAACGGCTTTTCAATCTAACTTTGCTCAGGCGGGTAATGAAATTCAATTGGAAATTAGTTTAGAAGATATCGCTGCGGGCTTCCCCTTCGTTATTTATTACGGAGCTTATGATGCGGGTGAATCACAAGCCGGCTGGCAGTACACTTTAGAGCTAGGGGATCTTACTGCAGGCAATCACACTCTAACATTACCCAACATTGCACCGGGAACGAGCTATTATATTCGTGTAGAAACCCAAGGTCCTGCGGGAAGCAGCTGGGCACCGAATGTATTGCAAGTTGATACGGTCGTGATTGACGAATCTAAAACCGTGGGTGAAGCCTTGCCAGAAACCTTATCCCTTACGGTTTTAATTAATGAAGAAGAACAGCTCTTAGAACTATCTAAGCACTCAGTGCGCTCGCCTAACTTTCAGTTATTAACTTACGATGATCGACGTATTCAGCATTTTCAGGCATTAGTGCCGATGCCAGAAGTACGAACGTATCGTGGTTTTATCAGTAATAATCCTTTTGTAACGGTTACCGGAGTTGTCGATGCTGCAGGGACAATTCATCTTTCAGCTTGGGGTGGTGACAGTCGTCAGTGGGGGCAGACCGTTGATATTAGCGATCAAATTAATAGTGATGCACTAGGCAATAGTGATGCAAGTAGCGATGAGTTAATCATTGATTTTGAAATGCCTGAGGCCGTCGATAATCAATTTTATTTATCACAGCCAGGATCTGATTTTCATAATAATTTATCTCGAGTCGCATTTACCTTTAGAAATTCGCAGTTTAATAATCGAGCTGACGGGAATTTAATTAATGGACTTGCTCAAATGGAAGGTCACATTAATGAACTAGATTACGTATGGGCGCAAAAAACAGGCTTACGCTGGGATATCGGTAATTCAATCATCGAAGTGAATGGTGCATTGGAAGATGCAACGCAATCACGTCCTGCCGCCACCGACAGCACAACGTTTAGAATGACCTTTCAAGATCCAAGGAATGGTGGTTATTGCTGGGGTGGGGGCGATTGGTTGGGTTGTGTCGCGAACTATACAATGAACTGGGGTTTCACCCATGAAGTTGGGCATAATTTTGGTTTAGGTCACGGTGAGCAAACCGATAACAATAATCAAATTCAGCAGCCTTCAACTCATATGGGCAGCATGCAAGCTCGTAAAACTACCGCGCGCCTACAACGATATTCAAAATTTAAAGCAGCAAAAGCATTAACCAATCCCATGCTTCCTGCGACCTTCAAAGATTATCTAACGGTCTACCAAGACCAAGCCGGCATCATTAATCCATTAGCCAATGATTACGATGCTAATGGCGATGAGTTGAGCCTGGATTCATTTGAAGCTACAACCTTAGCAGGGGGAGCCGTGACGAACAGTAACGGCACTCTAACCTACATTCCTCCAGCAGGTTTTGTTGGTGTAGACCAATTTAGTTATGTCGCGAGCGATGGCCAGTATAAAACTCGTGGTCCTGTTCAAATACAAGTATTAAATAACGGATTAACGGCTCATTGGGATATGGATACCCTTGTTACCAAAACCATTAATGAACAGCCAGTAGAACTGGTGGAAGATCTATCAGGGCAGGGTAATGATTTATCTGCGCCTGATCTTGCATCGATCACGCCGTCGGTTTCGTTGGCCGATGTGCAAGTTGTTGGCTCTACTGGTCAAGGTCTATCGATTCCATTAATGGCATCGGCGGTAAAAGCTAATGATGCGATTGGCCATTCATTATTGCCGCACAAGTTAGATCCAGGGCATAAAAGTTTTACCGCTTCTATGTGGTTTAAGTACTCAGCGATTGACGGTAATAAGTTATTAATCGGTAAATCATCTTCTGGCCCTAATAACATGCAGTACGGAGGGTGGGAGATCCGTAGCGAAGGAACAAAGCTGGAAATGCAAGTGAGTTATCGTGATCGCCTAATGAATACTAATACGGCGGTTGCTGAGCAAGCAGATGCGCTGGTGGATGGTAATTGGCATCATGTTGTTATGGTGATCGATCGTGAGAATAATGAATTGCGGGGGTATTTGGATGGTTCGCCATTAACCACTCAGACCGATCTTCCTTTGGGTGAAGGCCCAATTATGGCTGCAATGAATAGCTCAGGTTATGGTGGGGGTTCACCGTTTAGAGTAGGCGGACATACTGCAGTCGATTGCATTGATGCTGCTTCTGAGGGGGATCCTCAGATATGTACGGTACGAGATGGACAGGCCTTCGATAGTATTAAAATCTATCATCAGGCCTTAACCGATGCTCAAGTGACGGGTTTATTTAACGAATAATATTAAAGCTGTGCGCTAAAATTCATTACTGCCGATATTGTGCGGCGGTAATGAATTGATCAAATGATTCACACCAAATGATCACCGAGCTGTATTCTTCTATATTAATATTCTGAGGAATCGCTAAAACGTAATCGTTAAAACTATTCACTTCACCAATTGCTGTCATAGAAGACTTTAAGCGTTTAAACTCATCCTCTGTTTCAACAAATGATGGCGAAAGATAAAGGCGATAGGCCGGTCCTGGCGCTAGCTCACCTTGGAAGACTAGATAATCGTCACCAATAGAAAACTTCCCTTTACCCCAGTGTAGCCAATCAGAATCCATAAGATCATCGGCAATCGTAGCCACATAGCGAGTATTCTTAATGCTCAATGCCAAAGACCCCTGACTCGGAGAGTCTGGAGCCATCATGATGGGCAAACAATAAATACCCAGTGCAAAGGCGAAAGCAAATACAGCACTATGGCTGATCAATAAAGGTATAAAACGTAGCATAATCTTCTCTTGTCTTTATCTTTTATAAAACGAAAGCAATGGGCCTGTTTAAGCCATTATATTCATCACCCAACCGATGAACAAAACTTGAGGTACGGTGATTAATGGAAGGAAAAGCGCAACCTTCCAGCTTTTCATCGTATCTTTAATGACCATAACTTCGGTATAGTCGGTTGCAGCTCCGGCCATCAAAAAGGTAAAACCATTGCCAGGGGCACCGGCTCTATTTACCAAGTCAGCGGCGATAGGCGTAGAGCCTTCAGAGCATACTTCAATAATCGTAGCGGCTAATAAGGTTAAAAATAAGCCGCTAATGCTTGCACCAAACCAGTTGGCAAAGATATCCATAGGAACAAATGCACGAATTAGGGCCACTAATACGATGCCGAACATAATCCAACGAATCACCATTCGGGCACCTTTTACACCATCCCAAAGCATGTTCAAAGTAGCCTTGGGTGAATAATCCCCATTTTTAGTCAGCTCTTTTAAAGTGCTGCCTAAGTGAAAGTCTTCTGGAAGATCTTCTTTATAAGGATTCATGGGTAGAGTACCTTTGACTTCTAATCGGTCAAAGATCATACCGCTGATCCAAGCTATAACCATTGAGAATAGAATGAACGCCAGGGTCCAAGGTAAGCCAATAAGCCCAATTAGGATTAACGTTAAGGTGAAAGAGTTCCAAGGACTGGCAATTAAAAAAGCCATAACTTGGCCAAGACTCGCCCCTCGTTCGTATAGTTTCATCGCGACCATTAAAATGCCGTGATTACATAGGTCTAGTAATAAGCCCGCAAGGGTGGCTCGGAAAATACCACGCTTTGTATGGCCAGGGCCTAGAGCAGAAATAACAACTTCACGAGGAATTCTGTTTAACCAACCCACCGCGACAATGCCAAATAATACTCCCCACCACATTGCGTGGATCATTTCGACAGCGGTTTCACTCATGGTCGATAGCCAGGGAAGATCTAAACTAAGGTTGGTAGAGTTATCAGAAGAGCTAGTCAGAAAAAAACTAGCAATGAATAAAGCAAGCACTAAGCTGGTGGAGACCCATAAGATCCAATCAAACTTAGCTTTATCATCACTCGGGCAGCAACTTGTTGTCACTGCTTCTTTGTTCTCTTTTTTTGAATTGCAGCAATCACTCATGGCAGCATCCTTCTTGTTTGAAATTATCAGCTTGGTGCGAGAATCCTTCAATTAAATGGCAAATATGTTCGCCCGTTGGTGTGCAGTCAGGTTGAGTCTGCCAGCGTTGCATAGCATCTTGCATTTGTTTGTAGGTTGCTTGCATCGCTGCAATTTTTGCCGCGGTCTCTTTTAAACGCGCCTCCATAATTACTCTGACCTGAGGGCAGGGGGATTCACCATGGCTAGCTTGATCCATAATGGTTTGAATATCAGCAAGGGAAAAGCCTAAAGATTTAGCCTGTAATATAAAATGCAGACGTTTTATATCCTCACCTTTGAAGCGTTTATAGCCATTTTCTGGGTCACGCTCAGGGCTTATAAGGCCACTGCGCACGTAATGACGTACGGTATCGGCACTGATTTCCAATTGTTTCGCTAACTGAGAAACGGTGAGTGATGTGCTCATGGCGCCATTGCTCCATCCTAAATAACTATGAATAGCTTACACTATAAAGCTGTGAGTAACACACAGGTCAAGAGCATTCTAAAAGGATATTCTGATAAGGAATAAAGGCTAGTCTAAAAAGTCGTGTGATTTGAAGTGTCTAGTTCAATAAGCTTATGTCATCTAATTGAAGGGGTAAGTCATGAGAACATTTGTAGCGGAAGATATTTACGGCAGAATTGTTGAGATATGTGCATATACCGAAACGGTTGCACGACAAAAAGCGGGGAAGGTATTGGGCCATGGGAATGTGGTGCGATTTTGTGAGGCTTTGGTCGTGTAATGAGCTTACGTTCGTATAACACATTTAGGGTAGGTCTATAACGTATTGATTTATTGAAGGAATTAAGAAAGTATTGAAAGTGCATTGTTAACCGAACGCGGTAAGATAATTAATATCAAATTGACAAATGCGAACGGCGGATATAGTGTTGTCGGTATCAATAACAAGGATAGTCGTATGATTCTAAAGGATTTTTCTTCTAGTTCGCCTTTCCCATTTATAAGTACTTATGCGGCATCTGTTCGTATAGCACTCTGTTATGTGAGTAGATGAAATGACATTCATTATAGCTTTGATTGTAGGCACAGTTATCTTGATGGGCTTTATGTCAATAATTGCATTGATTTTTATTGATAGGTTACCGCAGAAAAATCGAATGACTGTGTTCGTTATAATTAGTATTTTACTTTTAACGCCATCTGTTGCTCCTGTGACTATTGCAGCGATACCAGTTCCTTTAGGGGCTTTAATATTTGCAGGGATTATGGGAGGTTTCTTACATGAGTTACCGAGGCTTATTGCAGTGTTTTGGGTTTGGCATATTATTGCTTTTCCAATTACTGGGTTGATATTTTATTTTGTTGGCGCAAAGGTTTTTGGGTATGGTCGTGTATCGAAATCAGCCACATAACAAGGCCCAGCAGCATCAGTCGCTACGCTCCTTGGACAGCCTTGCCGTTGCATTTTTTGTGCATGGCTTCGCCATTGTTGCACAAAAATCACAACAACAAGTCTGCCGCTGTGGGCGGCGTTACACTCAAAAAACTTAAAAGGAAGAATCATGAAATTAGGGAAAATAATCAGTACAGCAACAGTAGTTTGTACTATATCTTTAGCTCAAATGGCCTCGGCAGCAGAGTATTTAGGGCTTAATCTAGGTGATGGATCATTCTCGGATATAGAAAAGCAATTGAATTCTTCCGGAGCATCCTTTGATACAGGTTATGGTTATAAGGGCTACGGTAATGATCTTAAAATGGTTAAAGTTAAGTCTTTTGCTCGCTTCGATAAATTCGGGAGGACTAAAGAAGCTTGGTTAAAGTTCACTCCGAAGAAAAAGCTCTACAATATTTCTGTTACATGGTCAGATTCAGGTGATATCTACAAAAAATTTAAAGATGCGCTAGATACTAAGTATGGTAGAGCTAGCTCAAGTGGTAGGGGCTTTAATAAGAGTTATAAATATAGAGATGGGCAAGTTGATATTTCTCTTGATCGAAATACGTTCGGCTTTGGAAAAGATCAGAAAACTTCTTTAATTTATACTTATAATCCAGCACTTCAAGAAGTTAATAAAATGCAGGCATTAATCGAAGATGATATTCGTAAAAAGAATGCGAAAAAATTAGCTTCAGACCTATAGTGTAACAAAGCCAGCCAGAGGGACGCAGTAAACTGCGCCCCTGCTGGCAGGCGTTATGCAGTATCAATAGTAAATTCGAAAGAATATGAATAAGATAATCGAACAGCTAAGAGAAATTTCAGAGACTAAGGAAAGCGCACTACGCTGTGGTGGAACTTACTCTGCAAATAATCTAAGAATATGTATCTCATTGCTTCAAAAGTTAGAAAGTTTCAAAGATCATCCGGAATATGAAAAAGTGCTTGAAGCATTACTAGTCACAAAAGGTAACTGGCAATCTGCACTTATAAATCATAATTCTAATGAATTGAAGTTTATCGAATATAACATTGAGACAGGCTTGCCAATAAAGCCTGAAAACAAAAAAAATGCATAACAAAACGTTCGTTAGGACGCTTTCGCGCCCTACAACTTGGCGTTATGCAGTAACTTACCTAGAATATAAATAAGGAAATTTATGACTCTTACACTATTTATTCACCTCATTGCCATTGGAATTTGGGCAGGTTGTGTTGCAACTGAAGTTGTATGCGAACTTGAGCAGAAGCACGTCAAATACAAAGATAGCTATATAGCATCACTTCACTGGAGCATCGATAAATTTGTTGAAATTCCTGCAATTTTTATAACTGGTATTACTGGATACCTAATGCTGAATGATGTGGTGTTTGATTCACTGCTTACAATTAAAGTTTCAGCAGGCGTATTGGCTATTGTGTTTAACTTAATAGCATCTTATTCAGTATACAAACGTTATAAGTGTCTTATCGCAGATGATGAAGAAGGGTATTTAAAATACGATCTAATACATGAGCGTATAGGTGTAGGCTGTGTATTATTTATTTTAGTTGCAATAATTTCTGGTGGTTATCATTTTACTGGATATTAAGCATAACAAAAAGTTGGTGTTCGCACCTGCGGTGCTGGGACGGTTAAACTTCGCTCGTTCCTCGCTACGTTTCACCGCCCCACAACTAAGCGTTACATTTTTTTGAGTTTCTTATGAGTAGAATTATACAAACTGATCAAGAAAACGGCCTAACCATAAAAATTGGGTCGAGGAGAGTTAATATTCTAGCAATTGGCTTTATGGTGTTTTTGCTATTTGGGTGGGGGAGAGCTTACCCAATAAAGTAGACGCCTATCTTAACCAAAAGGTAGGTAACACATGCGAAAGATTCCTCCCATTTAGACACGCTGACGTTTAATGGCTAAGGAAGACTGATGTATCAATTAGGCTCGGTATTTGAAACATTGATCTTTCAAGCTAATCTGTAAGGGTTATCTATGATTCTCTATTTCGTGGATCAAATCCGAAACTGTTCAAGTCCGAAGCTATGCAAACCTGAAACAATTTAAACCTAAAACTATGAGGCGATTTAATGAAAACTGGCTTACCTTTACCTGAAGATAAGAAGCTGTCTATTATTTTTAGAGTTGAGCCCGGATGTTTGGGGCCTCAAGGAAGCCGTTATATAGATCAATTTTGTGATCAAGCTCAGAATGAATTTAAATCCTTAGATTCCGACTTCATTATTTGGAATGTCGTGCCTAGAAGTGATAAATCGCTGCCTGAGATTCAGTTTGCGCTTGCCGGTAAAAGAATTAGCTCTTTGCAAGCGGAGAAGTATCTGGCTCTTTTCGGCAAGGTTCTCGATGATGCCGAAAATGCATTTGATGATAAATTAGAAAGTTTAATTGTTAAATTTTTAGCGGCTGTTTAGCAAGGGGGGCATACAGTCACCCATACAGACGTTCATACCGGTATTGATGCAAAAGCAATCAGGCTATTAGCCTGATTGCTGTTTATTTTATTAAAGAATATTAATAAAACTTAGGTTCACCTTCAGGGCGTTTCTTAAAGCGCTTATGGACCCAGAAATATTGGCTAGGGTGCTTCAGAATGGCCTTTTCAAGCTCTGCATTCCAAGCTTCACAATCTGCTTGCGGGTTTTCACCGAACGGTGGCAATTCTTCACTAAATTCAAACTCGTAATACCCATCGTCTAGGCGGTGCATGCGCATGAATACAACGGCAGCGCCACTTTCTTTGGCGATCCAGCTTGGGGTCGAGATATTGGCTGCTTGAATGCCAAAGAAGGGGGCAAAGAGATCGCTTTTACCAAAGTTCTGATCGCAGCCATACCAGGTCATTCCACCATCTTTCAAATATTGAATCATGTCTTTTAGCTGGCGTTTGGTGAAGCCGGTTACACCATGACGATTGCGGCCATTAACGATCATGCGATCGATCACTGGGTTGTTATGGGGGCGGTACATGTAGGCCAGTTCATGCTTGTCGATAACTTTGGCGGCGAAGAGTGGGATGATAAAGTCGACGGCGGCGAAGTGACCACCCATGATTAATACGCCATTGCCTTTCGCTTGCGCGGCTAGTAGGTGTTCTAGGCCGATGACGTTCACTTTGTCGGCATAGGGTGCCATGTTGCGCCACCATGCGTGTGGGGCTTCTAAGGCTCCGATGGTCATTTGCTCTAGGTTTTCTTCAAGCAGTGTTTCGATTTCCTGCTCGGATTTTTCTGGAAAGCAGGCGGATAAGTTCTTTCGCCCTGGCTTAGTACGACTTTTCATCTTTTTGTACAATACTCGGCCTAGCTTTTTACCCAGTGTTTGCTTGCTGCTAAGGGGCAGCCAAGAGATCAGCCACATGATGAATACGACGCACCAAGCGCCCCAATAGCTGGGTTTCAGTAGCGATGGAGATAGTGGGATAAGATTGTTGTTTTTCATTATTATTGAGTAATACACGATAAATTAATGTTAATACCGCATTCTATACTAAAACAGCTTGGATATTGTGAGTAAGGCGTAAATAAGGTGGTTAATAGACCCTTAACGCGTTGGAAATTATCTTTTAGATTCTGAGTCGGCCGTTGCTTATATAACGGCGTTGGTGATTGGTATTCTTCTTGTTGCTCATCTAATCTAAATGAATAAAACACGCATCAATCTACTCCCGTATTAGGACTTAAATTATCAAAAAGATGGCGTTGTCTCTTTTCTATGCGCTTTTGCTGTTATCCGTATTCTCGAAGTCTTATGGAGATATCCCTTATTCTTGGTATACCTTTAACATTCCCCCTTATGGCTCGGAATCAGGTGAGGGTATTGGATATGAGATAGCTGATGCTTACATTGATGCAGAGTTCGAGAGCCCCATTGTTATGGTTAATGTCGAGCGTTGGTATCGAGAGATGCTAGACCCGACTAATTTGAAGTTTTGCGCTTCTGGAAGCTGGAAGTTGCCTAATTCGGCTCATCGAATTTATTCGAATTCTATTATTAATACTGTTGATTATGGTGTGGCTGTTCGACCGAACTTGTATCAGCAATTGTCGGATGGTGGGAAAAATAGAATGGTTTCTATTGCCGATGTGTTAAATGCGACTAAGTCGGGTGATCATCTGATGATGCTTGCAGGTAGGCCTATATTTGGCAAAATGAATGAAATCATCGAAAAGGCTAAGGGTGAAACTGATACTCACATTACTGAAATGACGGCTTCTGAGGGGCCTGTGAGTATGTTAAAAATGGCGGATGTGGGGAATCGTTATGTTGCCAGTGTTTTGATGTTTCCTGAGGAGTATATCGTTTTTGAAAAGGACTACCCTGATCATTCATTAGAATATTTGGCTTTGTCTGAGGGAGTTAGCTTTGCTCCTATTCGCGCGAGTTGTCCAAATACTGAGCAGGGGCGACTGATTATTTCTAAGATCAATCAAATGCTGGATGACGGCTTAAGAGATAGGGTATTTAACCAGTTTCTAGACGCTCTGCCCGATATTGTTGAAATTCGACAGCAAGCGCTGATCAACCAGCGTTGCATTAAGGATAGTTCTTGCATCGATCCTTTAGTTGGGTCATCGAATGTGAGTATCTCAACTCCGTAAAAGGGGTAAAACCTTACTATGCTGATTTTCTATTGATTCATCGGCGGTTTATAGTACCCTTTGCTGCATGTTTATTGATGTTAGAGTAATTCAGAATGCCTAAAGCAAGTGATATTAAGAAGAACGCCGCGGTTGAATATAACGGTAATGTTTACATGGTGCGTGACATTGAGCGCTCTGTGCCGCAAGGCCGTGCGGGTGGCAGTATTTATCGTATGCGTATGTACGATGTGGTTACGGGTAACAAGATTGACGAGACGTTTAAAGATTCAGATATGCTGAATTTTGCTGATTTGATTCGCCGTCCTGTAACTTTTTCTTATTCTGATGGCAATGAATACGTGTTTATGGATAGCGAAGACTATACGTCGTTCAGCTTGAACAAAGAAAATATTGAAGATGAGCTGTTATTCATCAGCGAATCAACTGAAGGTTTGTTGATCGTTATTGTTAATGATTCCCCTGTTGGTTTGCAGCTTCCTGCGACGGTTGATCTTGAGATTACTGAAACCGATCCTTCTTTGAAAGGCGGTTCTGCAACGGCTCGTACTAAGCCTGCATTACTTTCTACTGGTTTGACGGTTCAGGTTCCTGAGCATATTTCTACGGGTGAAAAGATTAAAGTGAATGTTGAAGAGCGTAAGTTTGTTAGCCGTGCATAAGCGGTTTTAAGACTTAGCATTGCGTTCAATGTTTTATAAAAAAGGGTAGGCCACTGAGTGGCCTATCCTTTTTTTTTGTCACACTTCCCCGTGTAACTCCGTCTAAGTTTATGTACGTGAATTAAATCACGCTACATTTCATAACTTAGAGGAAGAGATATGCACAAGGTTATTATTGAACGTGGTAAAAAGACTGCATTATTGATTCTTCTATCTTCTTGCTTGTGGACTACTTCACAGGCTGATGGCATTAAGGAAAATCTAATGAATAGTGATAAAAACCAAGCCTTGCAAACTGTTGAGATGATGACAGCCGCCTTTCATAACAAGGATATTCGGGGAGTATTGAGCCATTATGAAAAAGGGGCTGCAATTATGTTTGAAGCTGGCAGCCCGATCACAGATCCAAAAATCCTTAAGCAGATGTTTGAAGGGGCTTTTCAAATTAATCCGACCTTTGAATATGCCAAGGGTCATGAGGTCTATGTGGCTAATGATATTGCATTGCATATTGCACCTTGGAAAATGAAAGGAACAGCCCCAGATGGCAGCGCTATATCTGATAGCGGTTTATCTGTAGCGGTTTTAAGAAAGCAGGCCGATGGTCGCTGGCTGATGGTATTAGATAATCCTAATAGCCAAGCATTGATGGATTAGAAACTTGCAAGATCCATCTTATTTAAGCTATGCCGCTACAGTCTAAAGGGTGGCATTGCTTAAATACGTTGAATTAGCCTCTTATTATTTTAAAAATTGAGCGCCTTATGGAAATTAAAAAATTAGTAAAAGCTGCCATTAGTGGTAATAAAGTTGCTTTGGAAGGCGTAATAACCGCCATTCAGGATAATATTTATTACCTAGCACTTCGAATGCTCGCGAACGAAGATGATGCTAAGGATGCTACGCAAGATATATTAATTAAGGTGATTACCAATCTCAGTTCTTTTCGTTTTGATAGTCAATTTAATACGTGGGTATATCGTATTGCGACCAATCACCTTATTACTGAAAAGAAGGTATTACAAAAAATACCGAGTTTAACCTTTGATATTTATAAAATGGATCTTGAGCAAGACCTGCAAGATCCTGCTGCTTTAACAGAAAATCCAGACTATCAATTATTACTCAATCAGTTGCGAATATCGTGCACTATGGCGATGTTATTGTGCCTGAACTCTGCTCATAGGATGGCTTATATATTGGGCGATATTATGGAGATGGAGCATGATGAGGCGAGCAGCATTTTAGATATTTCGAAGGATAATTATCGTAAGCAATTATCACGGGCTAGGGCTAAGGTTGTGCAGTTTACGCATAATAGCTGTGGTTTGGTGAATAGCAGTGCGAAATGCCATTGTGAGAAAAAGCTCCATGGCTCTATGCAGAGACAGCGAGTCAGTTCTAATAACTTACACTTCGCTAAAGATAGCGATAAGAATTACATTCGAGTTCGAGACCTACTGCAAGAAACTCAGGATGACCTAAAAACTATCTCCCTGCAGCAAGCTATTAATCATTATAAAAGCCCCGCAGAGCTTAGTTCTATTATCGAAAGCTTAGTAAATGAAGGTTTAAAAAACTATCCTTTAACGGCTTCCTTAAGTTAAAGCGAAAGCGGTAGGGCTAGGTAGTGGTTGTAAATATAATCTCTGTGCTCGAGTAAGATAGAATCGAGTGCAGCTTTAGTTTCTTCATCTAACGCTTCAAATACTGCTCGCATTGGTTCGTGCATTGGGCATTGCTCTGCCGGCAGTGGTTTAAAATACGCCATAAACGCGGCGCTATAAATATCGACAGCGGTTATCGAGTCGCCTATATAAAACGGCTGTCCATTAGCCTGTTGGTCTTTTAAACGCGTGGATAGTGACTTTAATAAGTTGATGGTGAGCTTGCTGTAATCGGGCCCTCTTTCGGCCTCGTAGCCATATTTCTGCGCTAGGTATTGAGCAATCGGTTCTGGATACCCGCCTTCTGATAGACTTTTACCATTTAGCCCTTTCTGTACGCCATCTAAACGACGAGTCCAGCCTAAGCCCATTTCACCACACAAGTCTTGGCATAAGCTGATTGCGAGCTCTCTTTGCGCTGGATCTTGGGGTAGTAAGGCAGGTTGTGGCGCTAGGCGTTCGGCGAGCAATAAAATATCTAACAAGCTCTCGGCTGGGGCTTCGTTATTATAGATCGCGACGGGGGCGCTGCGGGAACCTGTCCAAGCGGACATCTCTCGGCTTCGAGGGTCGTGGTAACAGGCAGACCATTCGAGCTGCTTTATATGAAGAATGCCTTTGGCTGCTTCACCCCAAGGGCTAGGAAGCCCTTTAACGACCACCATTCTTAGGCCTGTTTGCTGTTGAGTTTGGTCAAAGTCTAGATAGTTAATTGCTTGGCTCGACATGATTTAGCCCTTAGGTTAATAACCGTTGAAGATATGCTGAATGTTTATGTTGGTATCAGTGTCTAGAAAAAAGGGCTTGTTTACAAACGATAATATCTTACTATTAGATTAGAATTTCTAACTTAACCAGTGCTAATACGAGTTTGCTGAATGTCTAAATTTCAACGCTTGCCACCGATCCAATACCTCGTTGCATTTGCTGCTGCGGCTAAGTTATGCAGTTTCAAATTGGCGGCAGAAGAACTCAATGTAACTCCTTCGGCGGTCAGTCAGCAGATTAAAAACCTAGAAAGTTATGTCGGTTTAACGCTATTTAGTCGTGAGCAGCGGGTATTAGCATTGACCACTGCGGGAGAGGCTTTTTATAAAGTTGCTGAGCGCACGTTACGGCAATACGAGCGTGGCTTTAATGAGTTTTCAGATAAGTACCTATCTCCTTCTATTAAAATTAGCATGATTCCTTATATGGCAAATGAGGTGGTGATTCCTCACTTGCAAGAATTTCAACAAGCTTACCCACATATTGATTTGGTTATTGAAACCAGTGCTCAGTTAGAAGATCTGCATGCCACTGACTTCGATGCCGCCATTCGATTTGGCGTACCACCTTGGGGCGATCTAAAGACTGAGTTAATTTCTTCTGCCCGCTCGGGATTGGTGGCGAGTGATGAGTACATTCGTCGTCATCCTTTTCATGCTCAGTCTATTCGTAGCCAAGATGAGTGGAAAGGTCAGACGTTAATTCATAGTCGCCGGCAGGTGGATGATTGGCAGCGCTATCGACAGGATATTGGTTTTGATTTTGAACCAAAGCAGGAATTGTATTTCGATTCTTATGATGGCGCTATACGGGCAGCGGAGGAAGGATTGGGGATTGCGATAGCCGGTTTTCCTTTGTCACAGCATAAGTTGAAATCGGGGCGTTTGTCTTTGTTATTCGATCGCAGTACTCGGCTAAAAGAAAGCTGGTATCTCGTGACTAAAGACAATGAGAGTAAGTCGGAAGAATATCAGTGTTTGTTATTGTGGTTGCAGGCCATCTTTAGTGCTCATTAGCATTTCAGTATGACTAAATCGACTACACTTTATCTACCTATGGGGCTTGTGTGAGTAATGTGTTATAGCCTTTAGATATAAGCGTTAGGATATGATTAGTCTTGAAGAATAAACAGTTCAATATGGCTTCTTTTGATGATCTGAGTGATGCGCAAAAAGATCACTGCGAAATGCAGATTAGTGAAGACTTAATTGCACGTTCACGGCCGGGGTCGATACTGGTATTGCTGTTATGGGGCTGTGTTGCTTGGCTTATTAGTAGTCGAAGTGATGATGCTATTACGACTCAATGGTTAGTCAATATCAGTATTGTTTTTCTCGTCTCTATTGGGCTACGGACATACTTTATCTATGTCGCTAGTAAACATATTACGCATACTAAAGTCTGCCGTTTTTATATTACCTTAGGCTTATCGATTGGTTGTCTTGCTTGGGGCATTATGGCGGCCTGTTCTTATCTTGAAACGCCTTTATCTACTTTTCAAGATCTTATTCTTTTTGCGACCGTCGGCTTAAGTGCTGGAGGGGCCGTGTCTTTTTCTGCTTCGCGGTTTTATACCTATGTTTATGTTCTTTGCATGCTAGTGCCTATTTTGATTGTCGAGCTCTTTATTACTGAGGGAATGATTTCTGAGAAAGTTACGACGGTAATTATTTATATTTTTGGTTTGTTATGGGTGACTGTGAATTCATCAAAAGAATATATGTCGGCACGAGTGAGTAATATTCAGCTGTTAGAAGTGAGTAATACTGATGGGTTAACCGGGGTAAAAAATCGCCGCTATTTTGATTTACAATTGGAAGAAGAGCTACAGCGGGCTCGGCGCACAGAAGGACGTATTGCTTTATTAATTCTTGATATTGATAATTTTAAAAAAGTGAATGATGACTATGGTCATATTACGGGTGATCAATGCTTAATTGCTGTCGCCAACTGCTTAAAAAACTCAGTGCAACGCATTAGTGATACGGTAGCTCGTTACGGGGGGGAAGAGTTTGCAATTATTATAGCGAATACGGATGAAGATGATTGCTTACGAATTGCTGAGCGCATGCGCACGGCTGTTGAAGGTATTCAAATTCTTGTCAAAAATGTACCTGTGCCGTTAACCATTAGTATTGGCGTGAGTCAGTGCAAAGCAACGGATGTTAAATGTGATGCGGTGAGCCTCTTGGCAGCAGCCGATACGGCTCTTTATCAGGCTAAAGAGCAAGGCCGTAATCAAGTCTGTAATGCAACACTTAGTGCCGCCAATTCTAGTGCTTAACTAACTATTTATAAGCCAATTGCATTTGCTCGTTGACACTTAAATGCTACCTGACGTAAGGTAGGTTTATGACAACGATTAAAAATACTCCCATTGCTAAAGATACACGTACTGCCATTTTAGACGCGGCCCAAGATATGGTGCAGCGCCAGTCCATTAGTGGGGTTAGTTTTCAAGAGCTAGCGAAGCGCACTGGCATCAAAAAAGGCAGTATGTATTATCACTTTGAAAGCAAAGATGATTTATCAATTGCTTTGTTAGAGCGTGCCGCTGCAGAGATGAAAGACAGCTTCACTCGTGGGGAAGGTAAGTCTCCAACTCAGCGTTTAGAGTATTATTTTAATATTTATCGTTTTCACATTATTCCGAGCGAAAAGATGTGCCCTGGTGGTTCATTTGCGGGAGAGTGGGGTAAGTTGACGGACTCTGTTCAAGCTCAGGTTCAACGTTTGATTCATGAGCAAACGCAGTGTTTGCAGCAGGTCTTATCTGCGGGCATTGCTAGTGGTGAGTTTAAGAGTCATGGCCAGAGCGATGAAGATTTAACCCAGTGGCTGGTGGCGTGTATTCAAGGTGGCTTATTGACCAGCCGCGTTGCGGGCAATAGTGCACCCTTTGAAGCCGCGATTAAAGTTGCGACTCAGTATTTAACGCACTCTTAAGCCAGTGCTAAATCTCGCCTTAACGGGTTAAAAATTTTACCTTACATACCTACCTCTCGTCAGGTAGGTTGATATAAACAGAGAAAAAATTGAGGAAATAATTATGAACTATGCACTGATGGCTTTTCGCCTTAAGCACCAGTTGAGCAGTCTAATGTTTTCAGCACGAACCGCTGAAAACTTAGCGCAGAATTTTTTAACCCCTAAGCGTTTCGAGATTAAGGACTGGGAACATAGGGCTGAGAAACAGGGACAGCGCTTTCAGTTAACCCCAGATATTAGTGCTATTCGTTGGGGGGCTCATCATCAAGTTGTGGAAGGGGATGAAGGCAAGAAAGTAGAGAGTAAACAAATTCTGTTGGTGCATGGCTGGGAGAGTCGAGGGACTCAACTGTTTGGTCTGATAGAGGGGCTCGTGGCCAAAGGTTACTCTGTCGTGGCCATTGATATGCCTGGGCATGGACATTCTAAGGGAGATACTTCTAATGCTTATTTGTTCTCGCAAACGATTGCTTTAGCGCAAAAAATATTAGGTCACTTTCATGTCATTATTGGACATTCTATGGGAGCTGGTGCAACTTCTGTGGCGGTGGGTAAGGGCGTCAGTACCGATAAGATGGTATTGATTTCTGGGCCTTCCTCCATTGAAAATGTATTAAGGCATTTTACTCAAATTGTTGGTCTGAATAATAAAACCACGGACAATTTTATTGCGGCTATTAGTCGTCTTGTGGGGATTCCTGCGAGTGATATGGATGCCACGCAATTATTACAGCGGTGTGATGTTCCAACGCTATTGATTCATGACGATGGCGACCGTGAAGTGCCTTATGGTGAATCGAAGCGTTTATCTAAGGTTATTAAAAACTCTCAATTTTTGACAACTCAAGGGCTTGGGCATCGAAAAATTCTCAAATCAGATGTTGTTATTAAAACGATTAATGATTTTGTCAGTGCTGAAAAATTCGGGTGAACGTTATGGAGCAAGTCTTGATTAATATCGGAGCTTCAATTTTGGGCATCTTAGGTATGGTGCATTTTAGCTATACGTTCTTCACTAATAAATTCGCTGCTAATGATTCTGATGTGACAAAGGCGATGATGGCTACATCGCCAATTCTCACTAAAGAAACGACAGTTTGGGATGCCTGGATTGGATTCAATGCCAGCCATAGCCTAGGATTGATACTCTTTTCAGCGATGTATATTCCGTTGCTGATAAATCATTTCGATGTCATTGTAAATTCAATCTGGTTTACTTTTCTTCCTGTGTTTTTTGGGCTGTCGTACATGATACTGGCGAAGCGTTATTGGTTTAATATTCCTTTTGTTGGCATAACTGTTTCGACAGTTTGCTTTCTTATCGCAGCCATATTAATAAGGCTTTAAAGGAGGTGGGCGTGAGGCGTTAGTTGTGGTCGTTCAGAAGCTTCTTGTTATTAATTCATTTTCAAAGTCAGCAAAGTTTATTAGACAGTAAAAATTAACGACTATACTGATGGAGGTGCTTTGAAACCTATGAGCTTTACGTTTTAAGTTGAATATAAATCCAGTGGTCTAAGGCTTTGGATATGTATGATCATAATTCCCTATTTAAATATCTGAATCATGTAATAAGCCATTTGTTCGCTTCATTACTCTGCCTACAGTGTGTCAATTCATACGGATCCAGTGGTGAGTGGGAGCATGAGTTAGACCCTTATTATACTAATATCGCCTATTTCAAAATGCTGGACGATAGCCCTATTCCTGAATTAGGTAAGCGTTCAGAAGCACAAGTTTACCGTGATCTTTTTCTTCGTTCATACCTACCGCGGTTCTTTTTAGTCGAAGCCAGTATTAACCCGTTACCCTTGTTAGGGATTTATCTTAAAAGTGAAAAAGGGGCGGGGATTTATGACGACATGAAAGTCACTCAAGATTTAAACTTGGTTGAAATAGCGACGGCGGGTTTTGAGGAGCCTTATGCCATATCGTTATTTTTAGGCAATATGGTGAAGTACGATGCGACGGATGATAGTAATACAAAAAGCAAAGGCTTTATGGGCTACTTAGCCAGTTATGGGCATTTGCATATACGGGATAATCAGATAATAGATGATCGTTGGGTTGAGTTGGAGTGGAAGGTAAAAGGGGATCGTTATTTAGACGATATACAGCTTAGTTGGTCGTTTCGTACTGGCTTTAAAAACCATGATAATCCTAATATTACCGATGAATATTATGTCGCGATTAAGCGTGAACGTGTGCATGAAGGGGGGGATATTTATTCTTGGGTGCAAAATGGAGGCATTGAATTTAAATATAGGGTCGATCAGGGGACGGGCAGTACTATTGGCCAGCAGTTAATTATTGATAAGAAAATTCCTTTAAAATATCGAGGCTGGGTATTGTCATTAGGATTTGGTGTTATTCGCGATACCCCCGAGAAATATTCTGGGCCTTTATTAATTGATAAAAGCACCACGTCATTTGTATTAAGACCTAGTTTAACTTTTTAAACAGGAGGCTTTAATCAAACATTAAAACCTCCTAGTTCAGTTTGACTGACTAACTTATTTCCTTGGTTTCTGCCGCTGAATAATCGACATAGCCTTCAGCCCCTGCTGTATAAAATAGTTCTGGATTTGGCGCTGATAGGTCGTGGGCTTGTTGAAAACGTTCTACTAAATCTGGATTGGCAATAAAAGGCAGACCAAAAGAAATGGCATTGGCGAGTTTATTATTCAAAGCCAGTTGAGCGCTGTCTTGATCATAGCCGCCGTTAGCAATTAATAACCCCGTATATTTTTCACGTAATAGTGGCGTTATGTAATCAATCGTTTCCATGCCATGTCCGCTATTAGGTTTAGGCTCTAACAAATGTAGGTAGGCTAGATTGAAGGTATTTAGTTGGGTGACGGCTTGGCTAAAGGTTTCTTTATATTGGCTATCGCTGACTTGCCAAACGCTATTGGTTGGAGATAGGCGAATACCGACTTTATCAGCGCCTATTTCAGCACAGACAGCTTGAATGACTTCCATCATGAAGCGCAGGCGGTTTTCAATGCTACCACCGTATTTGTCGCTGCGTTTATTGGTGCTATCGCGAGTAAATTGGTCGATTAAGAAACCATTCGCTGCGTGTATCTCAACCCCATCTAAGCCAGCGTCGATAGCGCGGCGAGAAGCTTGGACAAAGTTTTGCACCTGTTGCTGAATACCTTCTTGCGTTAACGGCTTAGGTTCGGCCATTGCTCTATCACGCCCTTTAGGGGTTGGTAGCTGGCCTGTAAGGGTGACATTCGAGGAGGAAACAGGGGCTTCATCATCAATAAAATCAGGGTGAACGGCTGCGCCCATGTGCCAAAGCTGGACGAAAATACGCCCCTTCGCTTGATGGACGGCTTCGGCAACCAACTTCCAACCTGCTTGTTGTTCATCGTTATATAAACCAGGAGAGTTTAACCAGCCACGTCCATCTTTGCTGATAGCCGTAGCTTCGGCAATGATCAGGCCTGCGCTAGCGCGCTGTTGATAATATTGCGCCATCAGTTCGGTGGGAATTCCGTGCTTGCCAGCACGACCGCGGGTGAGGGGAGCCATAATGACTCTGTTATTTAATGAGTATTCGCCAAGCTGAATTGGCGAGAATAGTGAAGTCGTCATATCTGTGTATCTCTGGGTTGTTGAGTTAGGTTGTATGGATTACCTGAGTTCGATGATTATTTTAGATAGACATTGCTTGATGATAAATTCACAATAAATGCAAATCAGCTGTGCAAAAATACACTATGAATAATTGGGATGATATCCGCTTCTTTCTAATCTTGTGCCGTGAAGGCAGTGCTTCTGGTGCCGCTAAGGTATTGGGGGTGAATCACTCGACGGTGACGCGGCGGATTTCTAGTTTGGAAGAAAAGCACGGGGTGCAATTATTTAAGCGCCAGCGTGAAGGCTTTGAAATGACTGAAGCGGCGTATGCGGTCTATGAGCAAGCGCAAGATATAGAACGACAGAGTTTGCAGATTTCGAGAACCCTATTGGGCCAAAATACTGAACTCGCAGGACCGATTAATCTAACCATGCCCCATGATATTTTTGAGCATTGTCTAGCCGATGACCTTGCTGAATTTTGCCGTTTACATCCCAGTATTGAGCTTAATTTAATGGTGACTAAAGGGCTGCGGAACTTGGCCAGTTTAGAGGCAGATATTGCGGTGAGGCTGACGGCTAATCCACCCGAGTATTTGATTGGGCAGCCGGCTGTTGGCTTACAGCACGCTATTTATGCGCCTAAAAACTGGAGGCCAGATAAGCCTGTGGGCTTAGTGGTTTGGGCAAATGAAACTGAGATTCCAGATTGGGCGACTAAGGTAATGGCAGAGTTGTCTATGGCAGGGAGTGATGCCGAGGCTTATATCGCTTTGCGAGTTGATGATTTAAGCAGTATGTACGCGGCAGTGAAGGCAGGTTTTGGCATTGCTCGTATGCCTTGTTATATGCCAGATAGCCTGGCTAAAAGCACTGTTGATGAGGGTGTTCAGCGACTGGATATATCATTGCAGCGTTCCAGTTGGTCGGTGTGGGTATTGAGTCATGTTGATTTGCGTAAAACGGTGCGAGTCCAGAAATGTCGTCAATTTCTAAAGCAAGCGCTTGAAAACAAAAAAGACATTTTTGAAGGATACTGTCTTTAATGAGGCGTATTTGCATCCAATAATAAATGCTATCACTAGAGTGTTGACTATACTTATTTGAACTTGCTTTTTAAAAGCAATTTCCACCCTGATTGAGCACTTTTAAAAGTATGAAGACTGTTTGTATCTCGACCATTCACTCTATGCTTATATGGCTAGCATTAATACTGTTTAGTTCTGTTTCTAACGCAAAAGAAGAGATTGTTTTTTCGACCTCGTTGTCTGAAGATCATGAAGTTTTTGCTCTAGCGGAAGAAATGCTGAAAGTGATTTCTAGTCGGATAGGTGAGCAAATTAAGTTAATTTCTATACCAGGAAAGCGCTCGGCGTTGTTGTTAAAAAATCATCAAATACATGCAGAGCTCGCACGAATTAGCGAGTATGCCAAAAAGGTGCCTTTTGCTATTAAGGTTTCAGAGCCGGTTATTGAACTTAGCCGATATGTCTATTCGATTGATCATGATTTTGCTGTTAAGGGGTGGGCGAGTTTAAAGCCCTATCATGCAGTGACTGTTCGGGGTTCTTGGATTATTAATATTTATATGAAAGAGCACCGGATATCGAAAGTGGATTCGATGTCTTCGGCTTTTCAGTTTTTGAAGTCTGGGCGCGCGGATGTTTTTGTTAGTAATTCAATTTTAGCCGATAAGTTTTTAGCCGAAACCGAGCTTGAGTTGTCTGGTATTGTTCGCTTAGAGCCTGCTGTTCATTTGTCGAAAGAGTTCACCTTTTTTGCCGAAGGCTATATTGATCTTGCTGCACGATATGAAGCGGCCTTACGCTCGATGAAAGACGACGGTAGTTATCAAGCGATCTTAGCGAAAATGTGAGTCAGAAACTAGCCTTTGGCTAGCTTCTTAGAAGTGGTCTGATTTTTATGCCTCAGATGTTTCTAGCATGCCTAGCAGGTCATCTTTTAAATGTACGCGGCGCATTTTTAAACCTTCAATGCGTGCATCGGATGCGGCTTCGGCCCCTTCTTCAATTTTACGGATTTCACGGTCAAGGTCATGGTATTCATCAAATAAACGCACGAAGTGACGATCGTTCATTTTTAATTCTCGAATGCGATCATTATGCTGAGGGAATTCGTTATGGAGGCTGTGGTTTTCAATGCTCATGTTTTAGTCCTTGTTATCGTACTGTTTGTTTTTTGGATTCTTTATTTGATTAGAGCTTAGGTAATGGACAGAAAAGTACTTTGATTTAAATCAGTAAATAAACCTTGTTTTTCATATGGTTTTGCTAAGCTTGATATAAATCAAAAGGAAACTGAGGGATTAGTATGGTCAATGAAGAAAGGATACTCGTACTGGATGATGAGCAATGGAATTTAGATCTTGTGCAAAAGACTTTGGCTCAGCACCCCATTGAAACCTTTATTGATCAACAAAAAATGCTAGCCACAGCTGGTCGCGAAACCCCTTGTATCTTGCTAGATGTACAGATGCCAGGTATGAGTGGTTATGATGTTTGTGAAGCATTACGCGAACGACCTGAGACGGCCAATACGCCGATTTTATTTATTTCTGCTCACGATAGTCTAGAGGCCCGTTTGAAAGGCTATGCCGCAGGGGCTGATGATTATATTTGCAAGCCGTATGATATTACTGAACTGCAGGCTAAAGTAGAGCGGGCACTAGAGCATGGTGCTTATCGTAAAAGTTTAAGTGATCAGGTTGATGTGGCACGCCAAGCGGCTTTTGAGGCAATGACTCATTCTTCGGAGCAGGGGCAGTTAGCGTTATTTATGGAGCAGGCATTTAACTGTTCAAATCATGCTGAGTTAGCTCAAAGTCTAGTGGCGTGTTTGAAGTCTTTTGGCTTGAATGCCATTACGGCATTTTGGCAAGAAAATGAAGTTTCGATGCTAGGCCATGCGGCAAAAATTGCGCCTTTAGAAGCGGAGTTATTACGACAAAGTCGTCATGGCGGTCGTATAATTGATTTTGCTCAACGTAGCATATTTAATTTTTCTAACTGCTCATTATTAATAAAAAATATGCCGCAGCAAGAATCCGCTTATGGTCGCTTTAAAGATCATCTTTGTGTCTTAATGAGTGGTGTAGAAGCGCGATTGAAGTCTTTACAAGTTGAGGTGAAGTTTCATCAGCAGCAAGAGTTATTGCTATTAGCGCATAAAGCCGAGTTAGCCTTATCGCAATTGCAGAAGAACCATAGTGATAATATTCAGCATGCCAACCAAGAAGCTGCAGATATGATGTTGGAATTAACCGAGGAGTTGCTGGTTTTGAATTTAGATGAGCAGCAAGAGTTGTTGATTATTGAGCTAGTGAAGGGTCATGTGAATAAATTGCGCGCCTGTTATGATCAGGTCAATGATGTCGAAGGGCGTTTGGCGAAGATAGTTGGTTCACTTAAGTATATCGCTCAAGGGTGATTTTTCCTCGACTCGCGCTTGGTTGCATTGAACACAAGTAGCATCTCTATTAATCTTCAACACAGTTTTTCGTTAGTACTAATGATGATAACTGTGACTGGCAAAATGTTTGAGGTAGGAATGATCTATCAATATTGGAAAGATCTTCACCAGAATATTTTCTATATACAGCTGTATAAACTTGGGGTTCAACTATTAGACCATCGTAAAAATAGCTCTGCTGCCCCTTTTTTAAAAAGATACTGAATTCAGGGCTGGTGATATTTAAAGAAGTTATAAACCCTTTGCTCGCTTTGGAAATTACAATGTCTGAATTAGAAGTGGAATTAAAATTATTCAAGTATTCGGCCCAGTCTGCATATGCTTCTGAGTCCTGTATGTTTTTCCGAAAAGAAAAAAGAAGGATGCCGTCTCCACGTGCATAGGCGTCATGAGCTTTAGCTGGTAAGTGTTTGATGTATGAATAATCATTCTTTATTTCTGGCTCGCTCCCACAAGCTAAAATTCCCAAAGTAATGAAAACTAATATGGCAGATTTTATTATTGCTCTTAAACCTAGCATTAAATCTTTTCCTTTCTGATTTCGTGATTAAGAGATATCATTCGCTGGTTTAGGAAAAATTTTGCTTCATAAGAAAAGGTGGTGTGGTCTAGCTTAAGATCAAAGTCTGGAGAATCAATAGGGGTGAAATCACCTCCCCACCTATAATCTTGTTTTTTTAACGCCGTTATTAATTTTTTAGCACCCTCAGTCTCTTTTTTATTTTTAAATGAGGTGCTGTTATTCCAATTATCTCCGTCAACAATATTACAGTCTATAGCATGACCAACTAAGTGTTGAGACTTTTTCGCTGGGGTAACAACTGCGCCAGTTAATTTGACGCTCTTCTCCCGAAACGCCTGGTTTACTTTGATAGTGACGCTCTCATTTTTGGCCTTATTGTTTATGTCAGAAATTAACTTTTTTGCCGACTTAGATATCACTAACTCCGATTTAAAAACTTTAGCAGATGATATCTTTTTAAAGTTTGGGCTTGCTTCGATATTACTTAAATCACTAAAGCTTATACGAATAAGGTCTCCGGTAACTTCTTTTTTGTCTTTAATCCATTGAGTAAGTTCGTTATATGTATCTAGATTTAGACTGCCATCTATAAGTATCTTTGTAGTTTTTACGCGCGAATAATGTTTTTTGTCTTTTAAACAATGTGTCATTTTAGCGCAAACCCATTGAAATAATTTTAGTGCCTTTTCAGTCTTGGGACCAAAGACTCCATTAGCTGTAGAAATAAATACTCCGACTGACTTTAGGTCTTCTTGTAAGTCTTTTACAAGATATTTAGGGGGGGATTTTCTAGTGTTTTTCCACCCCATTTTTTGGATTTATCATTGTCACCGCGTTTCAATTCGACGTAAGTTGTCATGTCCTGTATATCATCCTTGATAGGGGCGATGCTGATTAGACGTCATCGAGTGGGAAGAGCTAATTAAGAGTTCGAGAGGGATTCTAGTTTAATTGGGGCTTTCAGTAAGTCAGCTTTTATACTTATTTTACTATAATCGAGCGCTTAATTTGGCGTTTTCATCAAAGCTTGTTGTATCCACTGCTGCAATTGATTTGCGGGTAAGGCGCCAGCAATACGATCGACTTCTTTGCCGTTGCGAAATACTGCTAACGTAGGAATGCTGCGAATATTGAGTTGCGCTCCGAGTTGTTGAGCATTTTCGGTATTCACTTTGGCGAACAGGGCTTGGTTTTTCATTTGCTCTGATACTTGTGCATACGCAGGGGCCATTGCTTTACAAGGTCCGCACCAGCTGGCCCAAAAATCCACCACCACAGGCATGTCATTTTTAGTGGTGTATTTAGCGAATTGCGCTTCGCTTAAATCAACGGGTTTACCTTGCCATATTGGTTGTTTGCAACTTCCGCATTGGCCTTCACTGGCTTTACGATCTGCTGGAATGCGGTTGGTCGCGTGGCAGTGGGAACAAACAATAAGCATGGTAAACCTCGAGCTAACTTCTTCTATTTCAGTTATGAGATATCTATAAGGTCGCTTTCACTTTATTCAAGTGGTTGGTGAATTCTTCTTTGTGCATTTCACCTAAGATTCTGTGTTTTTCTAGTTCGCCGTCTTTGGTGAAAAACAGCATGCTTGGTGGGCCAAATAAATTGAATTGGGTCATTAACTCGACTTGTTCTGGGGTTTGGTCGGTGACGTCGATTTGCAGCCATAATAATTCTGGCCAGTGCGCTTGCACATCACTGTGGTGAAAGACTTCTTTTTCCATCACTTTACACGCAATGCACCAGTCGGCGTAATAATCGAGCATGACTGCGCCATTGGGGTTAGCCGCGAGATGATTTTTTACTGCCGCATCAAGCTGGGTTTTGTTGTCGATGTTTTTAAAGGGGCTGGCAAGATTGCTATTGTGATCGCTGGATGAGTTCATCGCCGCATGGCTAGAGGCCAGAGGTTTTAAAGGATCGTCGTTCCCTTGTAGGGCGCCAATGAGCGCGAGTACTCCGTAGGTCAGTACAACAAAAGCCAGACCTTTTACGGTGCGCTTAACGCCGGTTTGAGCCGGTTCAATCGGTTCGATAGCGCCTAGGTAAATGGCGTAAACGATGGCGAGTATGCCCCACATCGCTAGGATCAGGGTAGCATCTAAGAAGCGCGATAATAACCAGATCGCTACACCGATTAATAAGATGCCGAAGAAGGCTTTGATTTGATCCATCCAGCCACCGGCTTTGGGCATCATAGAAGCACCAGAGGTGCCTAATATAATTAGCGGTGTTCCCATACCTAAGCCGAGAGCTAATAACGCACTGCCGCCTAACCAGGCATCACCTGTGGTGCTTAAATACACTAAGGCACCAGCAAGTGGGGCGGAGACACAAGGGGAAACAACTAGGGCGGATAAAACTCCCATCAGGAAGACGCTGATTAAGCTGCCGCCTTTCTGTTTTTGGTTCATGTTGTTTAAGCGATTACGTAAGCCGCTGGGTAATTGCAGTTCGTACAATCCAAACATTGACAGTGATAGTACGAGGAATAGGATGGCAAAAATGGTGAGAATCCAAGGGGTTTGCATCCAGGCTTGGATGTTAGCGCCCGCGCCTAATAAACCAACGGTGACTCCGGCGGCGGCATAAGTGATGGCCATGCCTAGCACGTAGGTGGTGGATAAAACGAAGCCTTTGGCTGGAGTATGCTTTTGTTGACCAATCACGATACTGGTAAGAATCGGCACCATAGGCAATACACAAGGAGTAAAGGTTAGCCCTAGGCCTAAGATGAAGAATAAACCGACGACGCTGAACCAAGATTTGCCTTCGATCCAGCTTTCGTTTTCATCGTTTGAAGTGGCGGCTTGAGTCGTTGGCTCTGAAGTGATGATTTTTTCAGCAGAGTTGTTGGTTATTGATTTCGTGGTTGGGGCTTTTACCGCTTGCCAGTCTATATCGAGTTCGATTTTTTGCGGTGGATAGCACAGGCCTGCATCGGCACACCCTTGGAAGCCTAAGATGGTTGGTGTATTAGGTGCTAATTGGGTTAGATCAAAACGGGCTTCAACTTGGTGATAAAAAACAATGACTTCGCCGAATGCTTCGTCGTGCTTTAACTCGCCTTCTTCAGAGAATGTGATCGCTTTGAATTTTTCTTTGCCTTGCTTGAGGTAAAACTTCTTTTTATATAAATAATATTCGTCGGCACTGTCCCAGATGATGCTGAGTTGGCTGCCTTGTTGGTCTATTTGATAAGGGAAGGCTTCGCCGACGGGAAGGAATTTAGGTTCGCCTTGCGTCAGGCTATCGAGAATGCCTGCTTGAGCAGAGTTGATGCTCACCATCATGACTACTAGGGAAGATAGTAGGCAAGAGAGTAGAAAAGAAAATCGGTTAACAATCCAGGCCATGTTAAGGCTCCTGTTTATTTTATCTTACGAGCCTTAACAGCGATTAGCGGTAGAGGCTTAAGTATTGCGTTCAATGGCGATGCGCGCCAAGTGGTGTAATGCTTGTTTGGCATCAGTATCGACTAATTGGTTCAAGCATTCTTGCGCTAGCTCAACATGCTGGCGCGCTATTTGTTTGGTGTAATCTAGCGAACCACAGGTTTTAACAATTTCCATGATGGCATCGATGTCTTCTAGGCCACCTTTCCGGATTGCTTTACGAATCAGCTTAGCTTGTTCTTCAGAGCCTTCACGCATGGCGTGAATTAAAGGTAGAGTCGGCTTGCCTTCGGCAAGGTCGTCACCAACGTTCTTGCCCATCGCTTCTGCGTCACCTTCATAATCCAATACGTCATCAACGAGTTGGAAGGCCATGCCAAGGTGGTGACCATAATTCTTTAATGCTTGCTCTTGCTCTGCATTCGCGCCACATAAAACCGCGGCGGCATGAGTAGAGGCTTCGAATAACATCGCAGTTTTACCCTTGATGACATCCATATACTGTTCTTCGCTGGTATCTGGGTTTTTGCAGTTAACTAACTGTAAAACTTCACCCTCAGCAATCACACAGGTTGAGTTGGATAAAATATCCATCACCTGTAAGTTCTTTAGCTCGACCATCATTTGGAAAGAGCGAGAATATAAGAAGTCTCCGACTAAAACACTCGGGGCATTGCCCCATTTTTCATTCGCGGTCGGATTTCCACGGCGCATGTCGGAAGTATCCACAACATCATCATGTAATAAAGTAGCGGTGTGAAGGAACTCGATCACAGCAGCCAGTTTATTTGCTTCTGTGCCTGACTGTTCAAGTGCCTTAGCGGTCATGATGACCAATAAAGGACGTAAGCGTTTACCACCACTGGAGACGATGTAATCAGCGATTTTTTCAACTAGGGGAACACGAGAAGAGAGTTGTTCGCGGATAAGCGTATCGACGTCAGCAAAGTCCTGCTCGATAATCGCGTAAATGTCTTTAACCTGCATGGTGGAAATAGCGCCTTTAGGCCAGATGGAATAAGGGACAACATGCTATTGCTAAGGGCTTAAACTGTCAAGCATGACGAGGAATTAGGTGCTTGCGTCAGTCAGCTTGTTGGGTTACAATCTCGCGCCCCGAAATTCCGTTCTCTACTATATTGGAAACCAGAGTGTTTCCCGTAGACCTAGAACAAAAGCAACGGCAGGTTGAGTTAAATCGCTTGTGAGATTCGGTGTTAGATTCATTAACCCACAACGGAGACAGTGTTATGTACGCAGTTGTTGTTACAGGCGGTAAACAGTACCGTGTTGAAGAAGGTCAAACACTGAAAGTTGAAAAACTTGAAGTAGCTACTGGCGAAGCCGTAGCGATCGAAAAAGTTTTGCTAATCGGCAATGGCGACGACGTTAAAATCGGTCAGCCAGTTGTTGAAGGCGCTAAAGTAAGCGCTGAAGTTGTTGCTCACGGTCGTCATAAGAAAGTTAAAATTATGAAGTTCAAGCGTCGTAAGCACCACATGAAGCAAATGGGCCACCGTCAGTGGTTCACTGAAATCAAGATTACTAGCATCGCTGGTTAATTCTGACTTTAAATCTTTTTATTAATTACGGCGAACTTGGCGGCAGTGATGCACCAAGGGAACCAAATTGGAGGCTAGAGCATGGCTCACAAAAAAGCTGGTGGTAGTACTAATAACGGTCGCGATAGCGAATCAAAACGCTTAGGCGTCAAAATGTTCGGCGGCCAACAGGCAGTTGCAGGTAACATTTTGGTTCGTCAGCGTGGCACTAAGTTCCACCCTGGAACTAACGTTCGTTGTGGTCGTGACCACACTTTGTTCGCTACTGAAGCGGGCGAAGTTAAGTTTGAAGTTAAAGGCCCAAATAACCGTAAGACTATTAGCATTATTCCTGCTAGCTAAGTTTTATAGTTACTTGTGTTACCAAAGACGCCCTGGCCTTGCTGGGGCGTTTTTGTTTTAGAAAAAGAGCAATTATTTATAGTGAATATTGCTGAGAAATAAAGAATTCAGCGCCTGCAAAGGTGTGAGAAGCCGAGTTGTTTGGCGTTTTGGTATGGGTTGTGTTGTTTAAGGCCATCTAAAAGAGGGATCTTTTAGTTGAGTCTACAGGGAGAGCGAAGCGCCGTATTTACGACGGGCCGCAGAACGACATAATCCATAGCGAAAGTTAGCCAAACGACTCGGCTTCGGATTTAAGTTTGGTTTAGAAGCTAAGCTGTAATGTCTGTGGGAATGAATAGGAGGTTGCCATGAAATTTGTAGATGAAGCTAGCATCAGCGTAGACGCTGGTAAAGGTGGTAATGGTTGCATGAGCTTCCACCGTGAAAAATTCGTTGCCAAGGGTGGTCCAAACGGTGGTGATGGCGGTGACGGTGGTTCTGTATACGTGGTTGCCGATGATGCCGTTAATACCCTGATTGATTACCGTTATACTCGCCGTTATCGTGCAGAGAACGGTAAAAATGGCCAGAGTCGCGATATGACGGGCCACATGGGTGAAGACATCACTTTGCTAGTACCGGTAGGTACGACAGTAATTGATGAAGATACTCTTGAAGTATTAGGCGACCTTGCTGAAGATCAGCAAAAGTTGATGGTTGCTCGTGGTGGTTTCCACGGTTTGGGTAATACCCGTTTTAAATCGTCTGTTAACCGTGCCCCACGCCAGACAAAGCCAGGTCAGCCTGGTGAGTCACGTAATTTAAAATTTGAAATGAAGGTTTTGGCCGACGTTGGTTTGCTCGGTTTACCGAATGCCGGTAAGTCGACTTTCATTCGCTCAGTTTCTGCGGCTAAGCCAAAAGTTGCTGATTATCCGTTTACTACCCTAGTACCGAACTTGGGTGTAGTCTCGGTAAGACAACATAAAAGCTTCGTGATTGCCGATATTCCGGGTTTGATCGAAGGGGCTTCTGATGGTGCCGGTTTAGGTATTCGCTTCTTGAAGCACCTAGTACGTACTCAGCTAATGCTGCATATCGTTGATATGGCACCGTTTGACGAAAGTGATCCAGCTGAAAATATGCTAGCGATTAGTCGTGAACTTGAGCGTTTCTCTCCAGCCTTGGCTGAGCGTGATCGCTGGTTGGTATTGAACAAGTTAGATCTTGTTTCTGAAGAAGAACATGAAGAATTATGTCAGGCGCTATTAGAGAAAACAGGCTGGAAAGGCCCTGTTTATCAAATTTCGGCATTGACTGGTGAAGGCACTAAGCCACTTACCAATGACATTATGGATTACATCGAAGAGCGTCGTGAACGCGCTGCTGAAGATGAAGAATTTGCTGCGCAGATAGTTGAAGAGCGTGAAACCGTTGAGCAAGAGTCTCGCGATCGTATGGAAGAGCTGGCAGAATATCGTCGTCAACGCGCCGCCGCCCGTAAGGCTGGTTTGGATGATGACGATGATGATGACTACGATGTAGAAGTTGAGTGGGTACAAGAGTAATGAAACCAGCTGTTGATTTAAAGTCCGCCAGAGATCGCTTAGTTGCAGGTCAGCGCTGGGTTATTAAAATTGGCAGTGCTCTACTTACCAATGATGGCAAAGGTCTTAATCGCCCAGGCATTCAAGCTTGGGTTGATCAAATTGCTGATCTGATGTCGCAAGGCATTGAGATTGTTTTGGTCTCTTCGGGTTCTGTTGCCGAAGGCATGACTCGTTTAGGTTGGACTTCACGCCCGAGTGAAGTCCATCAGTTGCAAGCCGCGGCTGCGGTTGGCCAGATGGGCTTAGTACAAGCTTATGAGACGGCGTTTAAGCAACACGAAAAACATACTGCACAAATCTTATTAACCCACGCTGATTTATCCAATCGCCAACGCTATCTTAATGCGCGCTCGACTTTGCGTACGTTAATTGAAATGGGTGTTGTGCCGATCGTGAATGAAAACGATACGGTGATTACCGATGAAATTCGTTTCGGTGATAATGATACTTTGGGCGCTTTGGTTGCCAATCTCGTTGAAGCCGATACTCTGGTTATTCTTACCGACCAAGATGGTTTATTTACTAAAGATCCGCGTCATAATGATGATGCCGAGTTGATTACTGAAGGACGCGCTTCGGATGAGTCTTTCTCTGGCATGGCGGGTGATGGCGGAGCCTTGGGTCGTGGTGGTATGATTACTAAGGTGAAGGCTGCAAGTTTTGCTGCGCGCTCGGGTGCTGATACGGTGATCGTCGGTGGTCGCATTGAGAATGTTTTAACCCGCTTACGTGCGAAAGAAAAAATTGGTACGCTGTTGGTCGCCGATACAGAACCAGAAGTCGCACGCAAGCAGTGGATTGCTGGACATCTGCAACATTCCGGTGAATTAATACTGGATGATGGTGCCGTTAAAGCTTTGAAGAAGGGTGGCAATAGTTTATTACCTGTCGGGGTAAAAGCGGTAAAAGGCATTTTCCGTCGTGGTGAAGTGGTGGCTTGTTTGAATGGTAAGGGCCGAGTGGTCGCAAAAGGTTTGATTAATTTTGACCAAAGCGAAGCACAAAAATTGTGTGGTAAGACCAGCGAGCAACAGCAAGAGTTGTTAGGCTATGTTGGTGAAGAAGAATTAATACATATTGATAATTTAGTGGTGCTGTAGTTTCTTATTTTAGAAACGCCGTGATTTTCGAGTTTTGGTAAGCGCTGTATTAGGTGATTCCTTTCTGGGGACGCCGTGAATACGTCGCTTCGCTCTCCCTGTAGGCTCGTATTTCGCTTCCCTGCGAAATGACGCCGCCAGAAACGAATCACCTAATACATCACCACTGACAATAATTCAGACTCATAAGTTGATTGTTATTTTTCGATCTGACGGCTTAAGCCAATACGCAGAAAGTTTTTGAATGTTGTATTTCATAAACCTAAAGCCGTCATTAGTTATTTATAGAAAACCTAGAATTTACTCAGGTGTCTGAGGCCAGCGGTTCGGTAGTTCGTTCAAAGTCCTTCTACAGCAGGGAGCTGTAGCAGAGCCTACAGGGAGAACGAAGTGGCGTACTTGCGGCGTGGCAAAGAACGAACTACCGAACTGCAGGCGGTTTCAAACCTTGCACATCGGCGTTTAAAATAAAAAATTATAGTTTTAAAAATATTGAATGAAGGAATGACAGAATGATTAAGTCAGTTCAAGTACAAAACCTTACTATCGATAACGATGCGCCGTTCGCATTATTCGGTGGTATTAATGTTTTAGAAAGCCGTGATCTTGCCATGCGTACTTGTGAAGAGTACGTAAAAGTAACTGAAAAACTGGGCATTCCTTACGTTTTTAAAGCGTCTTTTGATAAAGCCAACCGTTCTTCTATTAATTCTTACCGTGGCCCTGGTATGGAAGAAGGCTTAAAAATATTTCAAGAAATTAAACAAACGTTTGGCGTACCGATTATTACTGACGTACACGAACCGTTTCAAGCAGCCCCTGTTGCTGAAGTTGTAGATATCATTCAATTGCCAGCGTTTTTGGCTCGTCAAACTGATTTGGTTGTTGCGATGGCAGAGACTGGCGCTGCGATTAATATCAAAAAGCCTCAGTTCTTAGCGCCACACGAAATGCGTCACATCCTGACTAAGTTTCAAGATGCAGGTAATGACAAGCTGATGTTATGTGAGCGTGGTTCTAGCTTCGGTTATAACAACCTAGTGGTTGATATGCTGGGTATGGACGACATGAAAGTTCAAGCACCTGTGATCTTTGATGCGACTCACGCCTTGCAGCGTCCTGGTGGCCGTACTGATTCTGCTGGCGGTCGTCGTGCTCAAGCGTTCCAGCTTGCACGTTCTGGCATGGCGTTAGGTATTGCAGGTTTGTTCTTAGAAGCTCACCCGAATCCTGATGAAGCTAAATGCGATGGCCCATGTGCATTGCCACTAGATAAGCTTGAGCCTTATTTGGCACAGATGAAAGCAGTTGATGATTTGGTTAAATCTTTTGAGCCTGTGATTATTGATTAATTAAAGCTAGTTATTTGCTGTTGTTAAAGAATAAGCCATACTCGAAACGAGTGCGGCTTATTTGTATCTAAAGCTGCCGTATTCTTTCGAAAGTAATATCGAACTTGCTTAGCAGTTGCTTTACCCTGTGAGAGTCATTGGTCGATTTTTTATTTTCACGACTTTTATTAAATAATTTCCTTCCGGCTTCGGCCATCGATTGGCTGCTGCGGCATACGTTAATGATGTTGATTAGGTTAAGTTGATCGTAATAATCTAATTCATCTAGTATTTCTGCGCTCACTAATGATCTTAGTAAGTGCGTAGAGTCATGATCATTAATGGTTCCCCACTTTTGCTTTAGTCGTATAACTTCTTCGGATACTAGATCTTCAGTAATGCGACCGCTATCTGCAAGGGTGCTCATGCGAGTAATACTGGCATTAAGGTCGCGAAAATTTGCGCTCCAGTTGGCTTCTGCTGATTTAGAAAAAGTTAAGTATTGGCTGCGTGCGGCTTTATTGAAATTTACTACGTGTCCGATTTTATTGGAAAATTTTTCCAGTTCATAATCTAG
>CAJVZR010000022.1 GCA_913019965.1 uncultured Oleispira sp. | reverse complement strand
TGATGTTGATGGCGAAACTCAATTCGAAGTACTAGCAACTAACGGTGATACGTTCCTTGGTGGTGAAGATTTCGATTTACGCATGATCGATTATCTTGCCGAAGAATTTAAGAAAGAAAGTGGAATGGACCTTAAAGGTGACCCACTAGCAATGCAGCGTTTGAAAGAAGCGGGCGAGAAAGCGAAAGTTGAATTGTCTTCTGCACAGCAGACTGACGTTAACCTTCCTTACATCACTGCTGATGCAACAGGTCCTAAGCACTTAAACGTTAAAGTGACTCGTGCAAAATTAGAAAGCTTGGTTGAAGATTTAGTTGCTAAGTCTATCGCACCTTGTCGTATTGCTCTTCAGGATGCTGACTTGTCTGCTTCTGAAATCGACGAAATCATCATTGTTGGTGGTCAGACTCGTATGCCTTTAGTACAAGCTAAGGTTGCTGAGTTCTTTGGCAAAGAGCCACGTAAAGATGTTAACCCAGATGAAGCCGTTGCCATGGGCGCAGCTGTTCAAGGTGGTGTTTTAGCCGGTGACGTTACAGACGTTCTATTGCTAGATGTTACGCCTTTAACTTTAGGTATCGAAACTATGGGTGGCGTTGCTACTGCAGTTATCGAGAAGAATACAACGATTCCTTCTAAGAAATCTCAGGTTTTCTCTACCGCAGACGACAACCAAGCCGCGGTAACGATTCATATCGTTCAGGGCGAGCGTAAGCAAGCTCAGCAGAACAAATCTCTAGGTCGTTTCGATTTGGCTGACATTCCACCGGCTCCACGTGGCATGCCTCAGATCGAAGTAACGTTCGACATCGATGCCAACGGTATCTTGAACGTTTCTGCTAAAGATAAAGCGACAGGTAAAGAACAGTCTATCGTGATCAAGGCTTCTTCTGGTCTAAGCGATGAAGAAATCGAGCAAATGGTTCAAGACGCAGAAGCAAATGCTGAAGCGGATAAAGCGTTTGAAGAAATGATCCAGGTTCGTAATACGGCTGATGGCCTTGTTCACGCAACTAAGAAAACTTTGGAAGAAGCGGGCGATAAAGCCACTGCTGAAGAAAAAGAAGCGATCGAAAAAGCCATTGCTGATGTTGAAGAAGCTATGAAAGGCGAAGACAAAGAAGCGATCGAAACAGCAACGGCTGCTTTGACTGAAGCCTCTTCAGGTCTAGCGCAAAAGATGTACGCTGAGCAAGCGGCTGCTGAACAAGCAGGCGCTGAAGGCGGCGAACAGGCTCAAGACGCTGGTCAAGATGACGACGTTGTTGATGCTGAATTTGAAGAAGTTAAAGATAAGTAATCACCGCGTTTTAGAGTGATTAATTGAACGCGGCCTCCTGTTAATCGGGACGCCGCGTTTTTGCGTTATAAAGAATTAGCCAAGCTGTTAAGCTATTTGTTAGGGCAGAACAATGTCTAAAAGAGATTTTTACGAAGTTCTAGGCGTATCAAAAGACGTCGATAAAAAAGAACTAAAAAAAGCCTACCGTAAGGTAGCGATGAAGCATCACCCAGATCGTAACGAAGGTGATAAAGCGGCAGAAGAGAAGTTTAAAGAAGCTTCTGAAGCCTATGAGATTTTAAGTGATGATCAAAAGCGTGGTGCTTATGATCGTTATGGCCATGCGGGTGTTGATCCTAGCCAAGGTGGTGGCCATGGTCACGGTGGTGGCGCTGGCGGCTTTGGTGATATTTTCGGTGATGTATTTGGCGACATCTTTGGTGGCGGCGGGGGCGGTGGTGGTCGTCGCGGTGGTCCTCAGCGTGGTAGCGATCTGCGTTATTCCATGAGCTTGACCCTTGAAGAAGCGGTTAAAGGTTGTGAGAAGAAAATTACAATCCCTACTTTGGTTTCTTGTGATCCGTGTGATGGCTCTGGTGCTAAGCCAGGAACTAAACCAAAAGTTTGTTCTACTTGTGGCGGCCAAGGCCAAGTACGCATGCAGCAAGGTTTCTTTGCTGTGCAGCAGACTTGCCCTACTTGTAGAGGACAGGGGACTATAATCGAAGATCCTTGTAGTAGCTGTCACGGTCGTGGTGTTAAAGAAGAAACTAAGACCCTTAATGTTAAAGTGCCTGCCGGAGTTGATACCGGTGATCGTATTCGCTTAAGCGGTGAAGGCGAAGCAGGCGGAATGGGTGGTCCAGCGGGCGACTTGTACGTTCAGATGAATGTGAAAGATCACGCCATTTTTGAGCGTGACGGCCACAATCTATATTGCGATGTGCCAATCAGTATTGTTGATGCGGCATTAGGTGGTGAATTAGAAGTACCGACCCTAGATGGTCGTGTAAAACTGAAAATTCCTGCAGAAACGCAAAGCGGCCGTATGTTCCGTTTGCGTGGTAAAGGTGTAACACCGATTCGTGCTTCTAGCCCTGGCGATTTATTATGCCGTGTGCAGGTTGAAACGCCGGTTAAGTTAACCGAACATCAGAAGAAATTGCTGAAAGAATTCCAAGCATCTTTGAAAGGTGAAAAACATTCACCACAGAAGAAAAATTGGTTCGATGGCGTTAAAAAATTCTTCGAAGAAATGTAATTAGCCCGTTTTTTATTAATAGGAAGGGATATGACTCGTATAGCAATTACAGGTGCAGCCGGCCGCATGGGCCGGATTTTAATCGAAGCGGTTGATGCTGCTGAAGGCGCTCAGGTAGGCGCAGCGATCGTTCTACCTAATGATCCTATGGTTGGGGTTGATGCAGGTGCTATTGCCGGCCTTGGTAAAAACCTAGAAGTAGTTGCAGTAACTGATGTTGCTGCTGCTGTGGATAGCTTCGATGTTTTAATCGACTTCACTGCACCCGAAGCCACAATGGCGAATGTTGAGACTTGTCGTCAAGCCGGTAAAAAAATCGTTATTGGAACCACGGGTTTGAATGACGAGCAAAAAGCGGGCTTAGAAGCAGCGGCAAAAGATATGGGTATTGTATTCGCCCCTAACTATTCAGTGGGTGTGAATCTTTGTTTGAATCTTTTACGCATGGCCGCTTCGGTGATGGGCGACGATAGTGATATCGAAGTGATCGAGATGCACCATAAGCATAAGGTTGATGCGCCATCAGGTACGGCACTTCGCATGGGTGAAGTTGTTGCTGAAACCATGGGGTGGGACTTAAAAGAAGTCGCTTGTTATGGTCGTGAAGGTCAAACTGGCGCTCGCCCACACAAGCAGATTGGTTTTGAGACCATTCGTGGTGGTGACGTAGTAGGTGATCATACCGTTATGTTCGCAACCGATGGTGAGCGTGTTGAGGTGACTCATAAAGCCCAGAGCCGTATGACCTTTGCTAAAGGTGCTGTTCGTGCGGCTAAGTGGATTGGCTCGCAAGAAAATGGTTTATATGACATGCAGGATGTATTGGGTTTCTAGGTTCTATTGCTAGAGCCTTTCCTAGATACAAAAAAACCGAAGTCAGACTTTATAATAAAAGCGGCTTCGGTTTTTTTATGTCTTCTGATTAAGCCAGTGGGCTTTAAACAGCACCCAAAAGGTGAGCAATACCACGATCAACCATTTGCTGCATGCCGCGTGGCTTACCGCTTGGGTCGAATGCCATAGAAACAAGCATTTGTGAATTACCTAATAACCAGCGAGCGCGTTCTGGTGCTGCAAGTCCTGGTGCTAGGTCGCCATTTTTAATCGCCTTATCAATCTGTTTGGCAATCATTTCTAATAGCTTGTTTTGGAATTCAATGTATTGTGGCCAGATATCGGCACGAATAGAGCAGCTCCACTCTAACCATACTTTTACATAAGCTGGCTGGGTCTCGCACAGGTCCATAAACGCTTTAATATGGTTGTGAATAGCAGTAAGAGGCTCGTCACCTTGATTGTAAATTTCTTCGGCTAAAGCAAGAAGTTGAGTTTCCACTTCATCTAGAACCGCGTCTACTAGATCTTCACGAGTATTAAAGTAGTTAAAAACGGTAGCAACTGATACACCACCCATTTCGGCAATTTCCGTATGCCCTCCACGGCCAATTCCTCTGGCAGCAAAAACCTCAACGGCGTCATTGAGTAATAAACGCTTGCGCTCTTCTGGGGCTAGGCGGCGGCGTCCATCAACAGCAATAGGCATAAAATCGTTCCTTTAAAGTGAGAGTGTAGTTTTTATATAAAAGTTATTAACTATATTTTTAAGCATTAGATACTTTTAAAAAACTAACGGCAAGTAGTAGATCACAAAAACAAAAATATGTTCATCAATAGGCGATACAGTTGAATAAAACATAACCACTACTGACATGTGCGTACCAAAAACTACTGTATTTATAGGGTGAAAGTTTATTGATTGGTTAATAAATTATTTTGATATTCTTATCACTTGCGATGATTAGCTTGTCAGTAATGAATCTCAACTGGATGGACTGTTACCGAAAAAATATTTATTTGTTTAGAAAAATTTAAAATTAATTCTTATGAATTAATTTTTTCTTTGTAAGAAGTGATGATATTTAGGTAGTGGGGGGTTGAAAAAAACTGTGCGATAAAGAGGGGTGAAAATAATAAACCAAGCGCTTGCTTATTTAATGGGTGTGGCATCTCTAGGCCAAAATGGACATATCAATTTGGCTAAATATAGATATGGACTAATAGTGGCTGTTTTGGTATGATTCGCGACCAGTTTACAGGCGTACGTCCAGCTCAGTTAATTAATGACTTGAGAGACGGGCGCCAGCGTCTAATCTTATTTAAAGCTCTTAGATATACAGTGCAGATTAAAGAAAGCGGGTGGAGCTAAGCTCCTCCCGCTTTTTTGCGACTAGACGCTAGGTAAAATAAAGCTAAGTCTTTGATTTATAACTCAAAGAATGTGCCGCTTTTACCGCCAGATACCCAGCGTTGGGTATTCTACAATGACCGTATTTATTGATTATTTCGGGGATCATAGCCTTGTCTATAACAGCCATTCTAGCTCTAGAAGACGGTAGCGTCTTTAAAGGGACTGCCATTGGTGCAGCAGGTCAAGCCGTCGGTGAAGTTGTTTTTAACACTTCGATGACGGGTTATCAGGAAATCCTGACTGACCCATCTTATGCAAATCAAATCGTTACACTGACTTATCCTCACGTAGGTAGCTACGGCATTACGGCTGAAGACGAAGAGTCTCGCGGCATTTTTGCTAAAGGCTTAGTGATTCGCGATCTTCCGCTTATCGCTTCTAACTTCCGTAGCGAAAAAGCATTGGATGTTTATCTTAAAGAGAACAACATCCTAGGCATCGCCGATATCGATACTCGTCGCCTTACCCGCATCTTGCGTGAAAAAGGTTCTTTGAACGGTTGTATCGTTGCGGTTGAAGCTGCAGACGGTGAAGTTGCTTCTGAAGAGAACATCGCTAAAGCAATCGAAACGGCTAAAGCTTTCCCTGGCCTTAAAGGCATGGATCTAGCGAAAGAAGTAACTACAACTGAAAACTACAGCTGGACTGAGACCGATTGGGTTCTTGGCAAAGGCTATGGCGAATTGGCTAAAGCCGACGCTAAGTTCAAAGTTGTTGCTTATGACTTTGGTGTTAAGCGCAACATTTTACGCTTATTAGCTGAACGCGGTTGTGATCTGACGGTTGTTCCTGCACAGACTCCAGCGTCTGAAGTGCTAGCGATGAACCCAGATGGCATCTTCTTATCGAATGGTCCAGGTGACCCAGAGCCATGTACTTACGCGATTGAAGCGATTCAGGAAATCCTTAAAACAGAGATCCCTGTATTTGGTATCTGTTTAGGTCATCAGTTATTGGCTCTAGCCTCTGGCGCGCAAACCGTGAAAATGCCTCATGGCCATCACGGTGGTAACCACCCAGTGCAAGACCTTGAGACTGGCGTTGTAATGATCACGGCCCAGAACCACGGTTTCGCAGTAGACGAAGCATCACTTCCAGCGAACATCAAAGCGACTCACAAGTCTCTTTTCGATGGCACTTTGCAGGGTATCGAGCTGACTGATAAGCCAGCCTTCAGCTTCCAGGGTCACCCTGAAGCAAGCCCTGGTCCACGTGACGTTGCCCCATTGTTCGATCGTTTCATCGATCTTATTCAAGCCGCCAAGAAGTAGGAAGCCGCCATGCCAAAACGTACCGACATAAAAAGTATCCTAATCATTGGTGCTGGCCCGATCATCATCGGCCAGGCTTGTGAGTTTGACTATTCTGGCGCACAGGCTTGTAAAGCCTTGCGTGAAGAAGGTATCCGCGTAATTCTTGTGAACTCTAACCCAGCCACAATTATGACCGACCCTTCAATGGCTGACGCGACTTATATCGAACCGATCACGGTTGATACAGTGGCTAACATCATTGAAAAAGAACGCCCAGACGCCATCTTGCCAACTATGGGTGGCCAGACTGCTCTTAACTGTGCATTAGGCTTAGAAGCTGCTGGCATCTTAGAAAAATTCAATGTTGAAATGATCGGCGCTAAAGCCGACGTTATCGACAAAGCGGAAGACCGTAACCGTTTCGACCAAGCCATGAAGAAGATTGGTCTTGAGTGTCCTCGTGCGGGTATTGCCCACACAATGGCTGAAGCGGTAGAAGTTCAAAAAGATCTTGGCTTCCCCTGTATTATTCGTCCTTCTTTCACTATGGGTGGTACCGGTGGTGGTATCGCGTATAACAAAGAAGAGTTCGAAGAAATCTGTACTCGTGGTTTGGATCTTTCTCCAACCAGCGAGCTTTTGATCGATGAGTCTTTAATCGGTTGGAAAGAATACGAGATGGAAGTTGTGCGTGATACCAACGACAACTGCATCATCATCTGTTCTATCGAAAACTTTGATGCCATGGGCGTTCACACTGGTGACTCGATCACAGTGGCTCCAGCACAAACACTTTCTGATAAAGAATTACAAATCATGCGTGACGCCTCTTTGGCAGTTTTGCGTGAGATCGGCGTAGAAACCGGTGGTTCTAACGTTCAGTTCGGTATTAATCCAAAAGACGGCCGTATGGTTGTGATCGAGATGAACCCACGAGTTTCTCGTTCTTCTGCTTTGGCGTCTAAAGCGACCGGTTTCCCGATTGCTAAAATCGCTGCTAAGTTGGCGATTGGTTATACCCTGGATGAATTGCAAAACGACATCACGGGTGGCGCAACTCCAGCATCGTTTGAGCCTTCAATCGATTACGTTGTAACGAAAATTCCTCGTTTCACTTTCGAAAAATTCCCAACAGCCGATGGCCGCTTAACCACACAGATGAAATCTGTAGGTGAAGTGATGGCAATGGGCCGTACTCAGCAAGAGTCGCTACAAAAAGCACTTCGTGGCTTGGAAGTAGGCGTTAACGGTTTTGATCCAATCATCGACCTGGCTTCTGAAGGCGCGATGGACAAGATCATTTCTGAGCTTAAGACTCCAGGTGCTGATCGTATCTGGTACATCGGTGATGCATTCCGCGCCGGTTTATCTGTTGATGAAATCTATCAGCACTCAGGTGTTGATCCTTGGTTCTTGGTACAGATCGAAGACCTACTTAAAGACGAAGCCGAAGTTGCTCAAAGCAGCTTAACGTCGATGGACGCAGATCGTATCTTCCGTCTTAAACGTAAAGGTTTTGCCGATGCACGTTTAGCTGAGTTGCTAGGTGTTTCTGAAAAAGCCTTCCGTAAGCAGCGCCAAGCGTTAGACGTTCGCCCTGTTTATAAGCGTGTTGATACTTGCGCCGCAGAATTCTCAACCGATACGGCTTACATGTACTCTACTTATGAAGAAGAGTGTGAAGCTAACCCAACTGAAAACGATAAAATTATCGTTTTGGGTGGTGGCCCTAACCGTATTGGCCAGGGTATCGAATTCGATTACTGCTGTGTACATGCGGCGTTTGCAGCGAAAGAATTAGGTTACGAAGCCATCATGGTGAACTGTAACCCTGAAACAGTTTCTACCGATTATGATACATCTGATCGTTTATTCTTCGAGCCAGTAACGCTTGAAGATGTATTAGAAATTGTTGATAAAGAAAAGCCAAAAGGCGTGATCGTTCAGTACGGTGGCCAAACGCCATTGAAACTGGCGAACGAATTAGAAGCGGCGGGCGTACCGATTATTGGTACCTCTCCTGAAGCGATTGACCGTGCTGAAGACCGTGAGCGTTTCCAGCAGATGATTCAGCGTTTAGGTTTGAAGCAACCGGTTAATGCAACGGTACGTTCTACTGAAGAAGCGATTTCTAAAGCCAACGAAATTGGTTTCCCATTAGTTGTACGTCCTTCCTATGTATTAGGTGGCCGTGCGATGGAAATCGTTAATAACGAAGATTCCCTACGTCGTTATATGCGCGAAGCGGTTCAGGTTTCTAACGATTCTCCTGTACTACTAGATTACTTCCTAAACCGTGCGGTTGAAGTTGATATCGACGCAGTATGTGATGGCGAGCAAGTTGTTATTGGCGCGATTATGCAGCACATCGAACAAGCGGGTATTCACTCTGGTGATTCGGCCTGTTCATTGCCTCCATACAACTTGCCTGCAGAAGTTCAAGATCGAATGCGTGAGCAAGTTAAAGCGATGGCGCTAGAGTTAGGCGTTATTGGTTTAATGAATACTCAGCTTGCTTGGCAGGATGACGAAATTTATGTGATTGAGGTTAACCCTCGTGCATCACGTACAGTGCCATTCGTTTCTAAGTGTATTGGCTCTTCTTTAGCCTCTATTGCAGCAAAAGTAATGATGGGCAAGAAGTTAGCGGAATTAGATTTCACCAAAGAAATCATTCCAGAGCACTTCTCGGTTAAAGAAGCGGTATTCCCGTTCAACAAGTTCCAAGGCGTAGATCCAATCTTAGGCCCTGAAATGAAGTCGACCGGTGAAGTGATGGGCGCAGGTGCAACCTTCGGTGAAGCTTTCTACAAAGCTCAGCTAGGTGCCGGTGAGAAATTACCGACGGAAGGTACTGTATTCATCTCTGTACGTGATGCAGATAAAGATGGCGTTGTAGCGGTTGCTCAAGGTTTCGCTAAGCTAGGTTTCAAGCTAGTAGCGACTGGCGGTACTCACGCGAAATTGGCAGAAGCCGGTATCGAAGTTGAGCGTATCAACAAGGTAAACGAAGCACGTCCTAATATCGTTGATGCGATTAAGAATGATGAGATTGCTTTGATCGTTAATACCACTGAAGGTCCAGTAGCCATTGCTGATTCTGCGGATATTCGTCGCAGCGCATTGCAGCATAAAGTTTCTTATACAACGACTTTGGCCGGTGCTGAAGCGGTTGTTGAAGGCTTGAATGCAGAAGGCTTGAATGTAGTTCGTCGTTTACAGGAAATCCACGCTGCCATTTAATGGTTGCGTGTAAGGGAATAGATTATGCAAAAGTATCCAATGACGGTTGAAGGTGAAGAAGCCCTTCAGGTTGAATTGAAAGAGTTAAAAACCGTTCAGCGTCCGGCTGTGATTAAAGACATCGCAATCGCACGTGAACACGGTGATTTGAAAGAAAATGCTGAATACCACGCCGCTCGTGAGCAGCAAGGTTTCATCGAAGGTCGTATTCAAGACATCGAAGGCAAGCTTTCTAATAGCCAGGTGATCAACGTTAAAACTATCCCGCATACGGGCAAAGTTTTCTTCGGCACCACTGTAACAATTATCAACCTTGATACTGACGATACGGTAACGTATCGCATTGTAGGGGATGATGAAGCAGATATTAAACAAGCTCGCATCTCAGTTTCTTCACCAATCGCTCGCGCGTTAATCGGTAAAGAAGAAGGTGACGTGGTTGTGGTTAAAGTACCAGCGGGTGACGTTGAGTATGAAATTGATCAGGTAGAACATATCTAATCGATTAATTGATGCCAAAAAAGCAGTATCAGTCATTGGCTGATGCTGCTTTTTTGTTTCTGCTCTAAAATAGTATTGATACTAATTATTTTCAAATAATGATTTAAGTTGGAGTTGAGGCTTGAATAAGCAATCCATTAAAGATACTTCTTGGTCAGCCAGTCGCTCTGCCGACGTGTATGGTATTGAGCATTGGGGTAACGATTATTTTGGTTTATCTGACCAGGGGTTAGTCACGGCTAAAACACTGACTACTCAAGTACCTTTGATGGATATTGTAAAAGGCATGACTGAGCGTGACTTACAGATGCCGGTTTTGCTACGTATTGAAAATATTCTCGATGCTCAAATCTATCGATTAAATAATGCCTTTAGCGAAGCCATTGCAAAACTCGATTATCAATCGCCGTATCGTGGTGTCTATCCGATTAAAGTAAATCAGCAAGCGCAAGTTGTAGAAGAAATTGCCGATTTTGGTGCACGCTTTCAGCACGGTTTAGAAGTGGGTAGTAAGCCCGAGATGATTGCTGCGCTTTCAACTCTGACCGAGCCAGGTAGTTTAATCATTTGTAATGGCTACAAAGACCAAGAGTTTGTCGAGCTAGGCTTACAAGCTGTTAAGCTAGGTTTTAAATGTTTCTTCGTTATCGAAACGCCTGCAGAGCTACCAATAATAATCGAACGTAGTAAGCAGCTAAATATCGAGCCGTTAATCGGTGTACGTGTGAAGATGACCTCAAAAGTTAGCGGGCATTGGAATTCAACTTCCGGTGATCGCAGTGTTTTTGGTCTATCAACCAGTCAGTTAATTCAATTGGTTGATCGTTTAAAAGAAGCAGAAATGCTGCATTGTTTGCAACTATTGCATTGCCACCTTGGTTCTCAAATTCCCAATATTCGAGAAATACGCAGTGGTGTTGTAGAGGCCTGTCGTTATTATGCGGACTTAAGTGCTGAAGGCGCTGCGTTGAGCCATATTGATTTTGGCGGTGGCTTAGCGGTGGATTATACCGGTGCTCGTTCCAACGATTCACAAAGCCGTAATTACACCCTAGAAGAATATTGCGAAGACATAGTCGATACGCTTAAAAATACACTCGATGAGTATGATATTGAGCATCCAACGATAGTAACGGAGTCAGGTCGAGCGACCGTCGCCTATTCATCGGTTTTGCTTTTCAATGTGCTTGATGTAACTAAGTTTGAACCTATTGAGCTACCCAAAGTAGAAAGTGACGAGCACCAGTTACTGCAAGATATGCGAGAGGTTTTAACCTACTTAGAATCTCAACGAGTTCAAGAATGTTATAACGATGCCCATTTTTATCGCGATGAAATCCGAGAGTTATTTAAGCGTGGCCAAGTTGATTTAAGAACGCGCTCAGCAGCAGAAAATTTATTTTTAGAAATCTTACAGCAGATCAATAAAACGATCGAATTGATGGAACGCATTCCCGTTGACCTTGAAGGACTGAAAGAATCGTTAGCCGATATTTATTACGGTAACTTTAGTTTATTTCAATCGCTGCCGGATATTTGGGCGATCGATCAGTTGTTCCCAATTATGCCTATTCATCGTTTGGATGAAGAGCCTAAGCGTAATGCGATTATTGCTGATATCACCTGTGACTGTGATGGTAAAATTGATAAGTTCATCGGCCAGCACGAAGTTTCAAATACCTTACCGTTACATGAAATGAAAGATAATGAAGAATATTATCTCGGTGTTTTTCTGGTGGGGGCGTACCAAGAAACTTTAGGTGACTTGCATAATTTATTTGGTGATACCAATGTTGTCAGTGTGCGTTTAAATGACGATGGCAGTTTCGATTTTGTTAAAGAAATTCACGGTGATACTATTTCCGATGTTCTAAGCTACGTTGAATATGATCCTAAAGACATGTACGTAGCGTATCGAAATACCGCAGAGCGAGCTGTGAAAGAAGGGCGTATTACCGCCCGTGAAAGACAAGAAATTTTGAAAACCTTTTATGCAAGCATGCAAGGTTATACCTATTACGAACGAGATGAATAGTTCGGCTTCTTAGAAAGGTGCTTCAATCAGTTCTCGGGGGGGGAATTATATGTCTTCCTTCAACGACTCATACTAACGACTAAATTATTCGCTTTAAGCATGATCTGCCGATCATAACGCCTGTTCTGGCATCCTTGGAACTGCATTTTCTTGATTGTTATTGACAATCTTCTCTTACTTATAGATAGTAATGATTCTCAATTGCGTTTATGGATTTTGAGCAAAAAAAATATCGACGTTCAATCGATATATTATACGGTGAGTGAAAAAGTAGAATCAATTTCTGGAAGTAATAAGGATGAGAAATAAAGGATGAGGATTGTTCAGCTGGATTTAATTCGTGGTATTGCTTTACTTGGTATTTTTGCAATTAACATTACATTGTTTGCTTATTCAGAGACGGGTCAAATAGAATTTTATAGCCAATTAGGAGAGTATTTTCCTACGATGGAAAATGGTCTTGGGTCATTTTTATATGGCCACTTAATGCTTACCATTTATACGATTGTTCAAGTGTTTTTTTCACAGAAAATGATGACGCTATTCTCGTTTCTTTTTGGTGCCAGCATTATTTTAATTACAGAGAAACTGGATCAAAAAGGAATAAACTCTTTAAGTATTTTTTACCGACGTAATTTCTGGTTAATGATTCTTGGTGTATTGCACCTTCTTGTCTGGTATGGCGATATATTGTTTGTCTATGCAGTGTCTGGCTTTCTACTGTATCCACTCAGAAGGCTTAACGCTAGAACACTAATTTTCCTCAGTGTCCCTTTATACTTTATTTGTATTTTGTATGTAGGGCCTGCACTAAGCGCACACTATTACGACAGCAGCATTGCCGCTACTATTTCGAGTTTAAGTTTTGAACATTTAAAACTCATTAAATATTTCACGCTTTCTTTGGCCAATATGTTAATTGGTATGGCCTTGTATAAGGTTGGTTATGTTTTAGGCAAATCATCCTTAAAAAGTTACCGTAACTGGGCTATCTGGGGGCTTGTTTTCGGACTGGCTTTGCAAGGTGCGGCATTATTTATGGGTACAGCTTATGGTATTTTTGTTGATCTGAACAACCTTGCTTCAATTCTTCAGGCACTGTCTTACATTGGTATTATTGTATTATGGAGCCAGTCGAATAAGCTTCCGTGGTTGCAAATGAGATTGCAGGCCATAGGTCGTGCGGCGTTGACACATTACCTGTTGCAAACCTTGATATCGGTATTGCTTTTCTATCCGTTGTTTTTAAATTTAAGATCATTAGAGCTGGATTTTCTGCAGCAATTTGGGGTGGTAATTGGAGTTTGGGGATTGCAACTATGTATAGGGTCGATATTGATGGATAAACTTAAATTTGGCCCAGTGGAATGGTTATGGCGAAGCTTATATTATTGGCAGCGCCAACCGTTTCGTCGCTAATCAATTTTACGCGGGGCTGTGAGATTAATTAGAATCTTCAGCCATCGCGTCTTGTTTTTTTATGACCTTGTGCTTATCTTCAGATTGCCCCATTTTCCAGTAGCTGCTGATATACAGTTGATCGCGAGAAACTTGTTTATCTTTTTTAAAGTAGGTGCGTAATAAACGCATATTGCTGAATTCACAAGCGGCCCAAATAGAAGGGATTCCAGGTAACCAAGGCCGTGTTTTGACCGCATCGCTTAGCACTGTGTTGTTAGTATCTGGGTGCGAATTAATCACCCATAAAATATTGATACCTTCAGGTTTCTTCAGTGATTGCTGATCCTGCTCAGAATTAATTTCAATAACCGCATGGCCTTTTGCATCAGCCGGTAATTGTTCCAGCTGGTAACTGATCGCTGGTAAAGCCGTCATATCACCGGCGAAGAAAAACCAATCTGCTTCTAAAGAAACAATTTTGACCCTGCCAGGACCAAGTATTTGTATGCTATCTCCGGGCTTAGTCATAGCAGCCCAACTCGATGCTGGCCCAGAATCATTCCCCTGCTCACCGTGTAATACCAAGTCTATATCAAGTGACAAGTCATGCAGCGAGAACTTGCGTATTGTGTATGTACGCATGATAACTTTGGCAGTTTTTTCAACCGGAAATAGAAGTTTTATATAGCTGCCTTCATAACCTGTTGGAAATTCCGCTAAGTCTTTTCCTTGCAAAGTGATACGCTGCATATTTGGACTGATACGTTGGCTTTGGTTTACTGTTAAGCGATAAGGCAGATCTCTGGACATGAATAATAACCTTTAAAACATTATGACGAAGCGTGGGAAAGCTCGGATGTTTCTTATCTAGGGAGATCAGTCATCACGATAAATTTTCATCAGGTCCTGATAATGATCAATACGACGATCGCGCATAAATGGCCAGATACGGCGTACATTTTCGCTGTGATTTAAATCCACATCGGCGAAAAGAATTTCTTCTTTGTCTTCACTGGCCACGGCTAAAAACTCACCCTGAGGTCCAGTAATAAAACTGTGTCCCCAAAAATTGATGCCGGGCCCCGCTTTGTTTATTTCGCCATTTGGCCCTGGATCCACTTCATGACCTACTCGGTTACAGCTAAGTACAGGGACGCCGTTCGCCACAGCGTGGGCGCGCTGACTGATTACCCAAGCATCAAGTTGGCGCTTCTGCTCTGCGGCATCGTCGCGAGGGTCCCAACCAATGGCTGTTGGATAAATTAATACTTCTGCTCCCGCTAATGCCATTAAGCGAGCCGCTTCCGGAAACCATTGATCCCAACAAACCAGCACGCCTAATTTACCCACGCGGGTTTGAATCGGCTCGAAGCCGATATCTCCAGGAGTGAAATAAAATTTCTCGTAAAAGCCAGGGTCATCTGGGATATGCATCTTGCGATACTTGCCGGCAATACTGCCATCTGCATCCAATACTACGGCAGTATTGTGGTATAAACCTGCAGCACGCTTTTCGAACAGCGATGCAACTATAACCACATTAAGTGATTTCGCTAATTCCCCTAAGGTGTTGGTAGATGGGCCGGGAATGGACTCTGCCAAATCGAAAGCATCAACCTCTTCTTGCTGGCAAAAATACAACGAACGGTGCAGTTCTTGTAATACAATCAGCTTTGCTCCTGCCTCGGCTGCTTGACGGATAGCATTTAAGCTGTCGGTAAAATTCTTGTTTAAATCAGCCGATTTACTTTGTTGAACTAACGCTGTTTTAAGTGTCGTTGTCATAATAAGAATCCCTGGGGTAACTGCATGCTGATGCAATGTAAACTGCCAAATTGTTGGATAAGTGGCAGACAATCTACGGTAATAATGTCGTGCTGCGGAAATACTTTTTCAATTTGAGTTAAAGCTCGGTTATCCATTTCTGATTGGCGATATGTTGGCAGTAGTACTGCACCATTAATTATTAGAAAGTTAGCATAAGTGGCGGGTAGACGCTCACCTTCTTGGTTAAAGCAAGCAATCGGCATGGGCAATGGAATTAAATTGAATGCCTCGTTATCGCAGGTACGCAGAGCTTTAAGCTCTTGTTCCATTTTATTTAATTCATCAAAGTGTTCGTCATTCTCATCAGAACACTGCACATACGTTATGGTGTTATGTGGAGCAAGCCGAGCCAAGGTATCGATATGGGAATCGGTATCATCGCCCGCTAAATAACCATGTTTTAACCACAGTACTTTTTGGCATTGTAAGCGCTGTTTAAGTTCAAACTCAATTTTCTCACGAGAGTATTTAGGGTTGCGATTTGGGTTTAGTAAACATTGCTCTGTGGTTAATAAGTGGCCATTATCATCAACTTCAATACCACCGCCTTCCAGAACTAGATTAACGGCTTCATATGAAGCTTGTATTGTTGGCTGCTTTAATAAGCTTTTATTAATCGCATTATCCAGCGAAGACTCGTATTTATTGCCCCAGCCATTAAAAACAAAATCCAATAACTGGGTATGTTTTTGTTCATTGACGAGTGTGATTGGGCCATGATCCCTTGCCCAAGTATCGTTGCAGGGAATGACAAAGGTATAGAGCTGGTCATGATTTAAAAGTGCTTGAATATGGGTTTGAACTACCTTGTTATGGCAGATTACTACTAAAGACTGGCGCTTTAATATCTGGCTGGCAATTTCAATGTATACGGGCTCTACTTCATTCAGGTAGGGAGCCCAGTCGGTATCTGCATGGGGCCAAGTCAGCATCACAGCATCTTGTGGATACCATTCTGGCGGTAAGCGGAAAGTCATAATAACACCCTTGATGCTGAGCTATTGTTTATTCTGATTAGGTTTAAATCTAACCCAACCAGTTGATAGGAAGTGAGTCAGTATATAGAGGGCTAGCAAAGTCACCAAGAAGCCTGTTCCACTTAGAGTACGGAAGCCAAAATACATGAGCCCCCAGCCAATTAATAACCAATGAACAACGTATATGGTTGTAATGTGCTTGCTCCACAAGTACCAAAAGTCGAATACCGGATTGTGAGGTACTTTTTCGACAATCACATGAAATAAGAAAATTGTAAGAGCGGTGAATCCACTGATCGCAATAACGGCACCGGGACCAGCGCGCATGGAATCTCCGCTATGATAATCAACATTGGTAAAGATAATAGAAATACCCGCTAATGTGGCCGCGAGACTAAACCAGGCAGACTTCTTTAAAAAGCCATTTAAATCATCAGCATGCTTCATCCAGTGGCCAAATGCCATACCCGAAATGGCATAAGCTAACCATGGAAGCTGTGGAAAGAAAGCACCTTCCGCAATATTTCCTGCAAGCAGCTTAAGTATTTCATTGGCGAAAACATTCCCTGTATGAGTGTCCCAGGCGTAGGGCGAAACGAAAGCAAGGCCAAGTGCGATGGCCAGCCAATATTTTGGATTAGGCAGGTAGTGACGTATCAGGCTACAGATAATAAAGGCAATGCCCGCAAATTGTAGAATATCAACCACTAACAATTCATAGATTGGATTGCCGTCTCCTAATTCCTCTTGAGTGACTAGGCCGAATTCCAATGAAAGCCACATAGGAAGTGAGCTGCGGAAGAAATTCAGAGCATAGCCTGCTAAAAATAATAATAAGCCTCTTTTAATCGACAGTGATAAATTTTTGCTTCCAGCTAAAGCGATAAAGATTCCCATTAAAAAGACGAAGCAGCAAACACTTCCGAGTAATACTTCATGGGTCATTTCTACTTGGTATTCGAGTCCGTGCACACAACCTAATATTAGGGCATAGCCGATGACGAAAAGAATTAATATGCGTTTGAGATTCTGGGTACCGGTTGCTTTTGGCGTTAATAGAATGAGTACGGATGATAAATAAATCGTTGCTGCGATCCAGATCGTTAGCAATTCAAATGATAAGCCGATTGGGCTTTCGGTAAAGTCGGCAGTCCCATAAAAATAAAAAAAATGTACCAAAGGCATAAACATGACACAAATTCCTCGATAGAAATCTAAGACTTTGATTCTTGATTGGCTAGTATCCAGCACTTGGGGATTTCGTGGCAGGGAAGCATTCATGGTTTTATCCTCATTAATTAGAAAAAGTTATTAAGTTGGAAAATATGTGAGCAGGGTAGGCGTAACCTGTTCATTATTAAAATCTCAGACATCTCTTCATTTCTTAATGGCCCTGTCAGTAAAGGCGGCGGATTATGTCACGAATAATAATGATTATCAATTGCAAGTGGGTTGAGGGGGGTACTGAAAATAATTAAATTAATTTTGTTTATTATCTAGTAAATCTAAATGCTAACCATTATCATTCGCTCATAGGGTGGCAGGTTGGATTGCATGGATTGTGTGGCCACCCTTGTCCCGTTAATACTTTCTTAAAGCCTTGCAGTGGATGATAGGTGTAGAAACTTGAACTGGTAATAATGTGAATACAGATCAGCGAATTGAGTGGAGTATCGGGCAAGCAAAAGATACCTACGGCATAAAAAAATGGGGCAATGGTTATTTTGACATCAGTCCTGAAGGTGAAGTAGTCATCAAGAACCCTAAGGGGGATTCTTCTTCAGGGCTTTCTTTGATGGACGTTATCGAAGGCTTGCGAGATCGCGACTTGCACATGCCAGCGCTACTGCGTATTGAAAATATAATCGATCACAGTATTAGTAATCTAAATGAGACTTTTGGAAATATCATAAAGCGATTGGGCTATCAGGGTTCGTATCGTGGTGTATTTCCAATTAAAGTTAACCAGCAAGCGCAAATTGTTGAGGAAGTGGCTCAGTTTGGTGAGCGTTATGATTATGGTTTTGAGGTAGGTAGCAAGCCTGAAATGATCGCCGCATTATCAACTCTCGATAATAGCAGTGATCAGATGTTGATTTGCAATGGCTACAAAGATCAGGAGTTTATTGATCTAGCTTTGCAAGCCGTTAGGTTAGGTACTCGTTGCTTTGTAGTCATCGAGGCCCTATCAGAATTACCGATTATTATTGAGCGTAGTATGGCTTTAGGTATTGAGCCTTTGATTGGTGTTCGAGCAAAAATGACCTCTAAAGTGAGTGGTCATTGGAACTCAACCAGCGGTGATCGCAGTGTCTTTGGTTTGTCAGCCAGTCAAATAATTCAAGTTGTTGATGTGCTAAGAGATAATGATATGTTGCATTGTCTGCAATTGTTGCATTGTCATCTCGGCTCTCAAATACCAAATATTCGCGATATTCGCGGTGGCGTCAACGAAGCTTGTCGTTATTACGCCGACTTGTGTAACGAAGGTGCCGCGATGAATTTTATCGATCTGGGCGGTGGTTTAGCAGTTGATTACACTGGGGCGCATTCACAAGAAAGCCAAAGCCGAAACTATTCCTTAGATGAATATTGTGAAGACGTGGTTGAAACCATTATGTCGACACTCGACGGTTATGGCATCAGTCATCCTACTATTGTTACTGAATCCGGTCGTGCCACTGTCGCGTATTCGTCGATATTATTGTTTAACATCTTGGACGTAACGCGTTTTGAGCCTATCGAGATACAGCAGTCCAATGATTCAGGGCATGAGTTACTCGATAATATGCGCAGTATCTTTGAGTATTTGAAACCGGCTAGGCTACAGGAGTGTTTTAATGATGCGCATTATTACCGTGATGAAGTTCGTGAGTTATTTAAGCGCGGTCAGATAGGATTGCGTACTCGCGCTGAAGCTGAAAATCTATTTCTACATGTACTGCGGGATATTAAATCTTTGTTGCTAGAAATGGACCAAATCCCTAAAGAGCTAGAAGGGTTCGATGAATCTCTGGCGGATATTTATTATGGAAATTTTAGTCTGTTTCAATCATTACCGGATAGCTGGGCCATTGATCAAATGTTCCCTGTCATGCCAGTGCATCGATTAAATGAAGCCCCAGATCGTCGTGCTGTCTTAGCGGACATTACGTGTGATTGTGATGGGAAAATAGATCGATTCATTTCCACCGATCGCGAATTTGATACTACCTTGCCTGTGCATTCTTTGAAGGAAAGCGAAGAGTATTATATGGGAGTGTTCTTAGTCGGTGCTTATCAAGAGACCCTTGGGGACTTACACAATTTGTTTGGTGATACCAATGTTGCCAGCATTCGTTTACGTGAAGACGGTGGCTATGAATTCGTCAAAGAAATTCATGGTGATACCATTGAGGATGTTTTGGGTTATGTGGAGTACCAGCCTTGGGAAATGAAGTTGCGCTACCGAAATAAATTAGAGGGCGCCGTGAACGAGGGGCGTATTAGTGCCCGTGAACGCCAGCAAATGATGAATACGTTCAACGCTAGCATGCAAGGCTATACCTATTACGAAAAAGACCATTTACTGTAAATGTGCAGATGACTAGCTCACTCCTCCCTAATTCAAAGGTTCAGCTGAACTATGCGTCCCTTGAGCTTTTATGTAATAAAAGTTTTTCGGCTGAAGTTTTCGGCTGGCTTGATGCAGAGGAGCGAATTCGCTTCGACCGTTTTGTCTGTAAGCAGCAGGCTCATCAGTTCTTGTTAGCTAGAGCCTTGTTGCGCAGTCAATTATCAAAACGAGTACCGACTATATTGCCTAGGGAGTGGGTCTTTTCCATTGATGAATATGGCAAACCCAGATTGGCTGATGAGTTCACGTATCTAAACCTTCATTTCAATTTATCACACAGTGAAGGTCTAGTTGTCTTGGCGTTAGGAGAGGGGGTGAATCTCGGGATTGATGTTGAATGCACACATCGTCCGGTATTTAGCATGGCGCTGGCTAAGCGCTATTTTTCAGAAAGCGAATTGGCCGATCTTATGAGATTGACTGAGCAGTCGCAAATTAAGCACATTGCCCAACTGTGGACACTAAAAGAATCCTATCTAAAAACCAATGGTTTAGGTGTCAGGGTGCCTCTTACTAAATTGGAATTTTATTTTAAAGGAGGTGATGGTCTGGAGGTGGGAATATCGTCTGCTTGGGTTAAGCCTTTACCTGCAAAAGAGCGAAGCTATATCGGTTTATTTAACGTACTTTGTTTAGGGGCGGAATACAGCTTGGCGTTAACGGTAGAGTTTAATAAAAAAAATGATGTTTCTGTTGTTGCTGTTGATGAATGGACTGGATTGGACAACCAGCTTGTAGGATTGCAGTGCGAGCTGTTAAGAAAGAATGAGCTTAAGGCTTAGTTTAAATTATATTTTTTGAAATCGTTATAAAAATTGTTAAGAGATATTATGAGTAAAAATACATCCAATACTTCTCCAGAAAGTGGACCTATCATAGCCACTTTTTTTCGTTTTGTTATTCCTTCGACATTAAGTTTACTGGCAATCTCTACCGCCAGTATTGTGGATGGTTTCTTTATTGGTAATTATTTAGGTGCTGATGCGCTAGCTGCGGTTAACCTGTTGATGCCGTACTTTGCATTATTGTTTGGTATCGCCTTGATGTTCGCAGTCGGTGGTTCAGTCAAAGCCAGTATTCATATCGGCGAGAAACAATATGCTTCAGCATCCTCTTTATTTAGTCAGATTTTCTTTGTGGTACTGGCGATGGTGATATTAGCTATTCCCTTGTCGCTTATATTCAGCAATTACCTATTTGCTGCTCTGGGAGCGGATTCTTCGATTTACCCTTTGATGCAAAGCTATTTTGAAATCTTTTGTTTCGTAACGATTGTGCAATTGGCTTGCTTAGTAATGTACTATTTCATTCGTGCTGATAATCGGCCAGAGTTGGGTATGCGTGCATTAATGCTGGGTGCCTTAATTAATATTGCCCTTGATGCGCTCTTCATTGGTAAGCTAGGTTGGGGGGTTGAAGGGGCGGCCTGGGCGACGTTAATTGCTCAGGTAATACAGCTGCTTTATATCTCAAGCTACTTTTTTTCAGGTCGAAATAATCTCAAATTATACTGGCCTGCTTTTAATTTTAAAGAATTGGGCTATAGCGCCTTTAACGGCTTTTCTGAATTTATTAATGAATTTTCAATTGGTTTAGTGATTCTGGTTTTTCACTGGGTTATTAGTAGGCAAAGTGGGGTGGAGGGAATTGCGGCATTTAGTGTGGTGAATTATCTCATTTATATTAGTCTAATGGTGTATTACGGCATTATTGACGCTATGCATGTTTTATTAGGGCAAAATTTTGGAGCTCAGCGCATTGATCGGGTTAAGGCATTTATGCGTATCGCTGCAGTATCGATAGCGACCTTGAGTATTGTGCTGGTGGCCATGCTGCATCTTTTTGAAAGTACAATTGTTGGTCTTTTTCTTGAGGATGATGCGAAGCAGGCTCAGCAATTAGCTCAGAACTTTTTACATATTGTCTGGCCGATCTTTTTGTTTAACGGTTTTAATGTGCTTATTTGTGCATACCTTACCTCAGCTGAGCAGGCACTTCATTCGAGTATTATTGCTATGTTACGCTCATTAATTCTACCCATAAGTTTTGTATTGTTACTCAGTTTTTTGCTTCCTGGTATTGGTTTTTTATACGCAGTCCCTGTAGCGGAAGCCTTTGCATTTCTATTTGCTGTGATCTTCTTCATAAATTATCGACCAGCATTACTGCTTAAAAAATCCATTGGATAATATTTAATTAGCGCTATCGGCTTATTAACGATAGCGCCACTTATTTTGTATTAAGCCTAAAAATAATCTCTAAATTCAGCCCTTTACTATTAGTTCTACCTTCTTATTTTCAGATCTATTCCTTATTTAAATAGTTCTAATTGATAATCTTAGGGTAAATGCGAAATAAAATGAGAATCAATCGTATTTAGTGTGTATACTGCGAATCAAATGGAAATAAGTGAGCTAGGGTTCATATGAAATTTGCAGCAAACGATATTGCTGAGTACGCATCTTTTCACGCTTTTATTAATGCCTATCTGCGTGAAATTGACGCTGGAGTTTGGCGCAGTAAAAGCCAGTTTTTGGTGTTATCGGATTTTCCTTATGAGTTAGAAGGAGATCACGTTATAGAGCTGCGTTTACCTGAAAATCAGCTACGGATCGTTATGGATGTGGCTTATCAATCTACAGTCGGTCGCCATCATTTTCATGCCGTGTATGTGTGTACCGAACTCTGTAAAGGATCTGCTGCTAAAGAATTTTCTAACTCTTGGCAGCCTGCGGATATTATCTACTTGCTGATTGCTTTAGTGCGAGAGATTTATCAACAACAGAATGATATCAGTATTACTCGTGGTGACTTATCAGACTCAATAAGAATAAACGAAGTTGAATTATTAAGTCGCCTGTTAGGCAGCTATCAGACCATGACACACTTTCTGAATCAGCGAACAGGTGATGCTGCATTAAGAAGCCTTGATTTTATAAATTCTGAACAATCTATTTTATACGGACATTGGTTGCATCCAACACCAAAGAGTCAGCAGGGAATTGCATTTTGGCAGCAAGCGGTTTATTCCCCTGAGCTATGCGGTCGCTTTAAATTACATTATTTTTCTGTGGATAAATCCCTGATTAAAGAGGGCTCTTCTTTAGCACAAAGTACCAGTGAAATTATAGTATCTGAAGTTAGCCGTTACGATTCAATAGCGCTAGCTGATGATCAAGTTTTAATTCCGGTTCACCCATTGCAAGCGCCTAATCTGTTATTAGAAGAATGGGTAAAGAATCTGATTGCAGAAGGTCGTTTGAACTATCTTGGAGAAATGGGCGGTAATTATACCGCCACGTCTTCTGTTCGAACGGTTGCGAGTGAAGCTTCAGACTGGATGGTAAAGCTTTCTATTCCAGTGAAGATAACTAATTCATTGCGTACAAATAAACGACGTGAATTAGAAGATGGAATGGTTATTGAGCGCTACCTGAAACACATTGGTTTCTTGGCTAATCATCCACAATTCAAAGTCGTGGATGACCCTGCGTATATCACCATCAATCATCCTGAAGATCCTCAATTGGATTCAGGCTTTGAAGTCGTTTTACGTCGTAATTTATTTACCGAGGAGAAAGGTCAGGGCATATGTTCAATCCTCACCCTGGTTCAAGACCCTATCCCAAATGCCGATGGCACCGCAGGCACAAGTCTACTGAATAACATTATTCTAGATCTGGCTAAGACAGAGAGTCGCGTTCTCGATAAGGTGGCTATCGACTGGTTCGACCGTTATTGGAGCTGTGCGATTGAATCGATACTGTCATTGTATGACAGCTATGGCATTGCATTGGAAGCCCATCAACAGAACAGCTTATTAGATGTGTCTGCAGGTTATCCAAGCAGCTATTACTACCGAGACAATCAGGGCTTTTATTTGTCCGAACACTTTGAAGCTGAACTTGCGGAAGTCGGTCAAGAGTTAAATCTTACCAATATCTTTTATAACGATGACAAGATTTTTACCGCCATCTCCTACTACGTATTTGTAAATCAGTTATTCGCCGTGATTTATCGTTTAGGGGCGGATGGCCTAATCGACGAAGACACCTTAGTAGAGCGTAGTCGCCAACACTTATTGTCATTGCAGAAAACTATGCAGGGTGTGGGTAAGGATTTTATTACTTACATACTTAGTAGTGAACGATTGGATTACAAAACCAATCTCTTAGCTCGAGTTAATAATATTGATGAATTGCAGGAAGGCATGGAGCACGCAGTTTATTCAACCATCGTGAATCCATTATTTTTAATGCCGGAATCAGAGCAGAAGAAAAATCTAATTAAAGACGAAGGTGAATGTCGTGCAGTCTATGGTTAATCTGAATAAAAATACAATTTTGTCAAAAATAGCTGAGCAGTTTTGTGCGGAACATGCCCAATATATAGAAAGCCCTGATGTTGCTGATAGTGAAGAGCAGCGAGTGGTGCGTCAGTTTGTTGATGCACTGTTATACGAAGAAATTATAGAGTTTACTTCAGTCAGCCGATTTGAAGAGCAAGTTGAATTTATCTCTGAATATAGCCGCTATGATGCGGTATTTGACAGTATTTATGCTTTCAAAATGGGTGGTCAGCAGTTTAGATGCTTAGGCGCGCGCCGTATTTTTGAGCGCATTCGCATTGCCGATGGTTCTGTGCACATCTTTGATAAAGAAAGCAGTGGATCGATTAAAGGCAGTTACCGTGAATGCCGTATAGAAGAGCTCATTTGTCATTTAGATACTGCTTCAGAAACAAAAACTAGGTTGCTAGGCGAGTTAATGCAGACCATCGCCTTGTGCCGATGGAATACGCGTTATTTAGAGCACCATAAAAAACCAAGACGCGAGCTAAACTTTGCTCAGTTGGAATCGGCTATTACCGAAGGTCATCTGTATCACCCCAGTTTTAAAGCCAGAACCGGCTTCACGCTTCAAAACCATATTCAATATGGCCCAGAGGCTGGAAAAACATTTCAGTTTCAATGGTTAGCGATTCAATCACAGCATGTCGATCATACCTTGCCAACGGCAGCCATTGATTTCTGGATTGAAGAACTAGGAGAAGAGCCTTTTTCTATTTTGACCAAACGTCTGGAAGCACTGGGTAACAATTGGCTGTCTTATTCACTCGTACCCATTCATCCATGGCAGATCGATGCCATTCAGGGTCATGGTTTAGCGTCTGCCATTGCTTGTGGCGATATTATTGAACTGGGCACTGCGGGGGATTTTTATCAGGCAACTCAATCATTGCGTACGTTAGTGAATGTCAGTCATCCTGAAAAAGCGAATGTCAAAATTCCTTTGAACCTAGTGAGTACATCTTCCCACCGTAATTTGCAGGATCATTTTGTCTGTACAGCTCCAGCGATTTCAACTTGGTTGCAAGAAGTTGTCGCTAGAGATGAATACTTACAGCGAGAAGGCACGCTGCTGTTACTAAGTGAGTATGCCGGTTTACTTTATAAACCAGAAGATGAAGTAAAAGCCAAAGCAATGGATGGCCTGGTTGGTGCGATTTTCCGCGAAAGTGTTGTGGATAAACTACTACCGGGTGAAGCCGCGATTCCTTTTACCGCGCTCATGTTAGTTGAATCAGATAACCGTCCGTTTATTGCTGATTGGTTAGATCGATATGGAGTTGATGCTTGGGTTAATCGTTTATTAGAGGTCATGTTGATCCCTATCTGGCACATGCTGGTTCATAACGGCATCGCCTTTGAAGCTCATTGTCAGAATTTAATTCTAACCCACAAAGACGGCTGGCCTCATCGCATTGTACTGCGCGATTTTCATGAAGATATGGAATACGTAGAAGACTATCTAAAGTTTCCTCAGCATCTGCCAAAACTGGCTGAAACAGATCCATATTTTGAAACCATTCCGTTAGATGAGGGTTTCAGCATGTCGGACATTGACGAGTTACGTGAACTCTATATGGACACCGTTTACGTGCTCAATTTAGCCGACTTGTCTTTCTTATTAGAGCGTTATCACGATTACTCAGAAGCACAATTTTGGAATCAAGTGCGCAATCAACTCAATGATTATCGTCAATCAGGTATTACCGATCCTGCGCGTATTGACAGTATTGGAGCAGAAAACCCCAGCATTATTGTTGAATCACTACTGAAGAAAAAAATTCTCAATGGCGGCACCTTAGATTATTTCGAACACACAGTAAGCAACCCTTTAGCCGCTGAGTTTGATAAGAGCGATGAAGAAAAAAGTGACACCAAACTGAACCCCGAGCAGTTAATTAAAAGCGAGTTAATGAAAGGCTAAATATGATTTACCTTAATGATCAACATTTCGATAAAAACTATTTTGAGCAGTGTTACCAACAGTTCAAGCAGCATAACGTATTAGGAAGCTGTCAGGGTAAGCGCATTACAGCTTGTATCAGTGATGCTGCCCTGTGGATTGCATTATGTCTTTATGCTCGTGATCACGGAATATCTGTCTTCCCTTTGCCGGCTGGTACTCCAGAAGAAGCATTGCGCCGCCGAGCAAAACTCAGCGCTAGTCATTACCAAGTAATGGCCGATTCAATGGAAGAGCTGCTAGCAAAAATTGAACAGATCAGTGATCACGAAAATGATATCGAGCCTGTATTAGTACAAATGAGTTCAGGTACAACCGGTGAGCCAAAGTGTATTGATCGTACCTGGGTTAGCATTGATATCGAATTACACAATTATATTGAGCACTTTACGGATCTAGCGCAGATGACCGCGGTCGTTGCCTGTCCGGTGAACCATTCTTATGGATTGATCTGCGGTATTTTAGCCAGTATCAAGCGTGGCTCAGAGCCGGTAATTATTACCAACTTCAATCCGAAATACATTATTAATAAAGTACGAGAAACAGCTTCTCCTATTTTATATTCATCTCCTGCATTGATTACGACTATCACTATGATGGTTAAAGCAGACCAGCCTATTCATGCCATCATGACTTCGGGCACGTTAATGCAAGCGACCTGGCTAGCACAAGCCGCGAATAAATGTGAAAAGTTATACCAACAGTATGGTTGTTCGGAAGTCGGTTGTATTGCCCTCGGGGGCGATATTAAGTCCATTCATGATCAGGGTGTGCCATTGCCACATCTAACGGTAACGTCTGGATCTTCGTCCGAAGCACTAGAAGAAATCATCGTGACTACAGAAAATAATACTCTGATTTCAACCCGTGACTTAGGTTTCTTAGATGGTAATAACCGCCTTCATTTTATTTCTCGCATCGATGAAATGATTAATGTTTCTGGGCTCAATGTTTACCCCGCTGAAGTTGAAAAAGTGGTTATGGAGATGCCAAGCATTAGCGATGCAGTGGTATTCAAAAAGAGCCACGCGTTTGGCAATGATCAAGTGTGTTTGCAGTTTGTTGCAGATCAAGAAATTGCTGACGACAAGATCCGCAGCTGGTGCAGTCAATATCTGAACAAATATCAAGTGCCGATTCAAATTACTCAAGTTGAAAATATTGAGCGCTTACCTAACGGAAAGGTGAGTCGCAAGGCTCTGGCATTAGCATAAAGCGATGTTGGCATAAACGATAAAATCTTAAAAGAAAAACGATTACTTAGATTGATAACATTATGATGACAAAAGAACAGATTGTTGAATCCATATTTACAGTATTAAGCGAGAACATGTCTCTGCCGAATATGGATAAGTTCCACAGCGATGCCCGTCTATTAGAAGATCTGGCATTAGATTCATCCATGGTTTTGCAAATGCTGATGTTGCTTGAAATCGAGCACGACATTGCGATGGATGAAAGCGCCTTAATGAATGAAGATTTTGAAACCGTGCGTGCAGTCGCCAAGACTTTATATCAGGGACAAAACTTGCCAACCCATGAAAAAGGTTTGGAGGTTTATGAAGACGTTAAGATCCACTGTGTCGCCAGTAACTTAGCTGAAATCGTAAAACGTTTTCCAGATCTAGATCATCGCATTTTGTACTTTGCCGTATCCGATGCCAGTGCCTGTATCAATGATCGTTTTGTACTGACTTATCACAACGAAAATATTAATCACGATATTTTCTTTAATTGGTACGAGCGCTTATATGGCATGCCGATTCAAGCTTGGTATGACAAGCAAGCGAGCAAAGAAAAGAATTTAGCAATGCTAGAGTCTTTAGTGAAAAACAGAGAGCAAGGCCAACATATTTTAGTGATGTTGGATATGTTTCATTTACCTGAGCGGGAAAATGAATTCAACAAAGACCCTTTCCCACATTATGTCATGTTGGGGCCAACCAATAATCCTGACCTTTGGTTTATGTATGACCCTGATTACCGTTGGGAAGGTGTGTTTAAAAAAGATCGAATTTTAAATGCCGTAGCTCAACCAACAGTATCTGGTGGTTATGTGTTTTCTGAGCAGGGTGCTCGCCCGACACCCGCTGAAGAAGTCAATGCATTCTTTGATGCCTCCGTCGTTCGAGACGCTAATCCGGTAACGGATATGATCCGTGCAATTATCAGTGCCCATATTAAAGGTGAAGATAAAAACGGTGAGCCGCTACCGATGGGAAATTTAATCAAGGCGGTAGAAGAAATCCCAGTTATGTCACCACGTAAATACGCTTACGAACATGGCTTTGCATTTTTCTGGCGCGAACTCGGTTTACCTGAACCAGAGTTTGATGATTGGTGTGATGTGATTGATGAATTAGCAAAAACTTACAAGCTAATTCAATTCAACGCCATGAAATTATCGATGACTAAAAAAGAGGCTTTTGCTGAAAAAATATTCCAGTTGCTGGATCAGCAAGACGAAAGAGAATTCAAACTTAAACACCGTTTAATTGAAGTGAAAGACATGTGGGCTGCGAGCAAACTCACTGCATCTGAAACTCAACCTTTAGAAGAGGCGCCGCTGTGAAATATTCCGTATGCACCATTTCTTTCCGACACCAATTGATTTCATTGGAGCGCATTGCCAATTGGGCAAAAGCGCATCAGTTTGACGCGATTGAACTGTGGGGAGTTCATGCTAAGAACTTATATCAGTCTTCTGATTTCACCCCAGAGAGTCTGGCTGAAAAAGGTTTGTCCGTTTCCATGGTCAGCGATTATCTACCTTTAGACGGAGACCTCGCCAGTTCACTAGAAGGTGCCAAATCGTTATGCACGATTACACGTTCTTGGGGGGCTAAAAAACTGCGTACTTTCTCGGGTAATAAACCCAGTGCAGGCATGGATGTAGCGGAGCGCGCTGCTTGTACACAGCGCTTGCGTGAATATTGCAAGGTAGCAGCGGATTTTGGCATCGATCTGATTGTTGAAACCCACCCGAATACATTAGCAGATACCTTGGAATCGACTCTCAAGTTGATTGAAGAAGTTAATCATCCAGCATTACGGATTAACTTTGATGTGATTCATGTTTGGGAAATGGGCAGTGATCCGATCTTTGCGCTTGATCAGCTCGCGCCTTTAATTCAGCACATGCATTTTAAAAATATTACTCAACGTCATCTTCTGGATGTTTTTAGCCCGGGTAATGTTTATGCACCCGCGGGTAGCCGTGTTGGTATGACACCTTTGTTTAAAGGTGAATATGATTTCAAACAGTTTCTAGCTTACCTGATGAAAGAGTCCAGTATCCCGTGGCAAAACATGGATGCCTCGTTGGAATGGTTTGGTCACGATGTGTTTGCGACACTGGATAATGATCGTAAAGCGCTAGCTAAACTGGAATCCGATTTTCTTCAGCAGTCCCAGCCAGAGCTAATGTTATGAAGATGAGCACACCTTATTATCTCATTGACGAAACCCGTATGTTAAAAGCGATGGAACGCATCGCTTATGTCAGTGAGCGTAGCGGCGCCAAGAGTGTTCTCGCCTTGAAATGTTTTTCCAGCTGGTGCGCCTTTGATTTTATGAAGGACTATATGGCAGGCACTACGAGCAGCAGCTTATATGAAGCGCGCTTAGGTCATGAAAAATTCGCCGGTGAAACTCATGGTTATAGCGTGGCTTTTAGTGACGATGAAATGCCTGAAATCGTTGAGTACTGCGACAAGGTTATTTTCAATTCGCTTAATCAATTAGAGCAATACAAAGCGCAGGTTCAAGAGAAGGATCGATCTATTGGCTTGAGGCTAAACCCAGAAGTAGGTCATTCCGAATACGGTTTAAGTAATACGGTTGCAAAATATTCTCGCTTAGGTGTTCGCTACGACTTATTGCCTGACAAGATTACTGATGTCATCGATGGCGCGATGTTTCATATGAATTGTGAAAACGATGACTTTATCAGTCTTAGCCAGCAACTGGATGCCATCGAACATCGTTTCGCTACGATTTTACCTAACTTGAGCTGGTTGAGTTTAGGCGGTGGTGTTGCCTTTACCAGTGACGGTTATCCATTGGATGCTTTATGTGAACGCTTAAAGTTATTGGCGAATAGGTACGACCTACAAGTTTACCTAGAGCCCGGCGAAGCATCAGTAACTCAATCAACGTCTCTTGTGGTGAAGGTATTAGACAAGGTTGAAAACAAATTACCAACCTTGATCGTCGATGCAGGTGTTGAAACACATTTATTGGATGTCTTGGTCTATCAGTTTTTGCCTGATTTAGAAGGCGCTGAAGAAATTTCCGAAGACGATATTGATGAAGCACTTCGAGAGGGCAAGTCTGTTTATCGAGTGAGTGGCCGTACCTGTTTGGCCGGTGATGTATTCGGAACCTATGTGTTTGATCGAAATATTGAAATTGGCGATGAGTTGAAATTCACCGATGTGGCGGGTTATTCCATGGTGAAGAAAAACTTCTTTAATGGCATCAAGATGCCAGCCATTTGCCATAAAAATATTGATGGAGAAACCCGCGTCATTCGCGAGTTTGATTACGAAGATTTTCGAGACTTCTTATCTTGATTATTAGTCTTAGCTTTTTTCTTATTTTTTGTTTTAAACTTTTTTTGGGGAATATGTTATGAAAAAGAACGTACTCATTATTGGAGCTGGCGCAGTAGGCGCAGTCGTTGCTCATAAGTGTGCACAAAGTAGCGATGTATTTGCATCAGTGTGTTTAGCATCTAAAAATGTTGCTAAGTGTGATGCCATAATCGATTCAGTGAATAAAAAGAATCATCAAGCGGTAGAAGGCTTTCAATTTTATAGCCGTGAAGTTAATGCCGATAATACCGATGACTTGGTTGATTTAATTCGATCAACCGAAAGCCAGATCGTTATCAACGTCTGCACTGTATTCGTAAACATGAATATTCTTGATGCTTGTTTAGAAACCGGAGCGGCTTATATCGATACTGCGGTTCATGAAGATTACAGCGTGATGAATGCTCCGTATCCATGGTATGCCAATTACGAATGGAAAAAGCGCGAGCTGTGCAAAGAAAAGGGTGTAACGGCTATTCTAGGCAGTGGTTTTGATCCAGGTGTTGTCAACGCTTATTGCGCTTACGCACAAAAGCACGAATTCGACTCCATCGAAAGCATCGATATTATGGATGTGAACGATGGCGATCATGGCCATTATTTCTCTACTAATTTCGACCCTGAAATTAACCTGCGTGAAATCATTGAAGATGCGGGTTGTTTAGAAGATGGCCAATGGCGTACTTATCCACACCACAGCCGTTCGATGAAATACGATTTCCCTGAAGTTGGTGAGCACAAGTTGTATCTGATGGGACACGATGAAGTACACTCGTTATCTCAGAATATTCCAGGTGTTGAAACGGTTCGCTTCTGGATGGGGTTCGGTGATCATTACTTAAATTGCTTAGAAGTATTTGAGAAAGTGGGCTTATTGAATCACGAAACAGTGACCACCAATAACGGCGATAAAGTTGTGCCGTTGCATACCTTGAAAGCCTGCTTGCCAGATCCTGCTAGTCTAGCGCCTAGATACAAGGGAAAGACCTGTATTGGCACCTTGATTAAAGGTAAGCGCGATGGCCAAGATAAAGAGCTGCTTGTCTATAATATCTGTGATCACGAAGTGACTTATGCGGATATTGATTCTCAAGCCATCGCATTCACGGCGGGTGTGCCTCCGGTTGCTGCTGCTAAGCTGATTGCCAGTGGTGAATGGGATGTTAAAGGCATGGTCAACGTGGAAGAGCTAGATCCTATCCCGTTCTTTGAGCGCCTAGCTGAAATGGGTATTTCTACAGAGGTTTGTGACTTAAGCGCTGACAATGATAGCCCAGCTAACAGAGTGTTATACGCTTAATCTTAAATAAGATAAAATGTCGGATAATAGAACACAGATTCATGATTTGAGTAGATAGGTCTGAGTAGGTAGATCTGAATAGGTAGATTTAGATAAATAGGTTTAACATGAAAAAAGTAATGATTATTGGCGCCGGTGGCGTTGGCCAAGTAGTTGTGCATAAATGTGCTCAGCTGCCTGAAGTATTCTCTGAAATTGTATTAGCAAGCCGTACAGAATCTAAGTGCATTGCCATTGCTAAGCAGGTTAAAGAAACTCATAACCGCGATATTGCGACAGCGCAAGTCGATGCGGATAATGTGCCAGAACTGGTTGCGCTATTGAACGTTGAACAGCCCTTCATGGTTATTAACGTAGCTTTGCCTTATCAAGACCTCACGATTATGGACGCGTGCTTAGAAGCGGGTGTTCATTATTTGGATACCGCTAACTATGAGCCATTAGATACTGCGAAGTTTGAGTATCACTGGCAGTGGGCGTATCAAGAAAAGTTTGAGAAAGCGGGCTTGATGGCGCTATTAGGGTCAGGCTTTGATCCGGGCGCGACCAATATGTTTACTGCGTATGCGGCGAAGCATTATTTTGATGAAATTCATTACCTAGACATCATCGATGTTAATGGTGGCGACCATGGCTACCCGTTTGCGACAAACTTTAATCCTGAGATTAATATTCGTGAAGTGACCGCAGAATGTCGCCATTGGGAAAACGGTGAATTTGTTGAAACACCAGCCATGTCGACTAAGCAAGAATTTACCTGTCCTGATGGTGTCGGTTCTTTTAATATTTACCGCATGTACCATGAAGAACTAGAGTCGCTAACCAAGCACTACCCAACGATTAAGCGTGCGCAATTCTGGATGAGCTTTGGTGATAGTTACCTTAAGCATCTAGAAGTTCTCCAGAATGTTGGCATGACGGGCATTGAGCCGATTGAGTTCAATGGCCAAAAGATTGTACCGATTCAATTGCTGAAAGAGCTATTGCCAGACCCATCAACTCTTGGCCCTCGTACTCACGGTAAGACTTGTATTGGTTGTGTAGTACGTGGCATTAAAGATGGCAAAGAAAAAACGGTTTACGTTTATAACATCAAAGATCACCAAGATTGTTATGGTGAAGTGCAGTCGCAAGCCATTTCTTATACCACAGGTGTACCGGCCATGATCGGTGCCAAGATGATGGTAGAAGGCAAGTGGATGCAGGATGGTGTTTGGAATATCGAGCAGATGGACCCAGATCCATTCATGGAAGGCATGAATAAATATGGTTTGCCGTTTAAGGTGATTGAAGAGCCTGGGTTTGAGTTAATTTAAGACGATTGGGAAGAATTGGTGATCGAATCACTTCCGCGGATCGACATTGAGTATATCCTTTTGCGACACGCCGTGAATACGTCGCTTCGCTCTCCCTGTAGGCTCGTAGATCCCTTCCATGGGATCTGACGGTCTTAAACGATACACTCAATATCGAACCGCGGAAGCTAACGCCTTTTTAGATTAAATATTTATATTCCTGCTGATAAAAGAGATTAACGTGAGTATTAATAGCAAAACCTTTTTTAATTTTGATCCTGTCCGCGTTCCAAGCCCTTGTTTTGTAGTGGACGAAGTAGCAATTGAGAATAACCTCAAAATTCTTAACCGAGTTCAGCAGGAATCCGGAGCAAAGGTTTTGCTGGCTTTGAAAGCGTTTTCCATGTTTTCACTCGCTCCTTTAATTAGCAAATATTTATCGGGTACTTGCTCCAGTGGATTACACGAAGCTTTATTGGGATATGAGGAATTTGGTGGCAATAAAAAAGGTAGTGACCATAGGGAGGTACACGTATTTTCTGCCGCCTTCACTGAACCTGATTTAGAAGAGTTATTAACTTTCAGTGATCACATCGTTTTCAATTCCTTTAATCAATGGCAACGATTTCAGCCATTAATCAAAAAAGCGAAAGCGCAGCGCCCAGCTTTAGATTTTGGCTTACGCATAAATCCAATGCACTCAGAAGGTGCTGCCGAGATTTACGACCCTTGTGCAGCGGGTTCTCGTTTAGGTATTCCATTCGATACCTTTAAGCAAAACGTACCAACTGCCGATGATTTAATCGCTACTGGTATCACAGGCTTACATTTTCATACTTTGTGCGAACAGCTATTTGAACCTCTGGACAGAACCCTAACCGCGGTAGAAGCACAATTTGGCGAATACCTTCATAAAGTGGACTGGGTAAACTTTGGTGGTGGCCATCATATAACTCATCCTGATTATGATGTGGATAAGTTAATCGCACGAGTAAAAGCCTTCCAACAAAAATACGATGTACAAGTTTATTTAGAACCTGGCGAAGCCATCGCTATTCATACCGGTGTGCTCGTGAGTGAAGTATTAGATCTAGGTTACAACCAAATGGATCTCGCAATACTTGATACCAGCGCAACCTGCCACATGCCCGATACCTTAGAAATGCCATACCGAGCAGAAGTGATCGATTTGGCATCTAAGAATGCAGCAGGGGAGAAGGGTGAAAAACAACATACCTATCGCCTTGGTGGTCAAACCTGCTTAGCCGGTGATGTGATGGGTGATTATAGCTTTGATCAAGCATTAGAGATTGGTCAGCGCTTAATGTTCGATGATATGAGCCATTATACTATGGTAAAAACCTCAACTTTCAATGGCATAGGCTTACCATCATTAGCGCTATGGAATTCTGAAACAGACGAAATAAAAGTTGTGAAAGAATTTGGCTATCAAGATTTTAAGCAGCGACTTTCTTAAGTTTATTCTTCTATGCTTTAATGGCTTTGATTATTATCGTTGATTAATAAAATCATAGTGAAGTTTGATATGCATAAGTTAACAAGAACATATTTGGTTTTCTGCTTAGCACTTTTTTTAAATGGTTGTGGCTCTTCGAATTTAGATCAGCTAGAAGCGGGTGATGTTATTCTAGCCTTTGGCGATAGTTTAACCGCTGGAGTCGGAGTGAATAAGAAAAATAGCTACCCTACCGTGCTGGCTAATTTGACTGGGCTTGAAGTAATCAATGCTGGTATATCGGGTGAAACCACTGCAGAGGGACTGCTTAGGCTTCCACAAGCAATAGAAGAGTATTCCCCCAGTTTAATGATATTGCTGGAAGGCGGAAATGATATTCTTAGAAATGCAGACGCTAACCAAATAAAAAATAATCTAGAAAAAATGATACAGATTGCTCAACAGGAGGGCATTCAAGTTGTGCTTATTGGCGTGCCTGAAAAGAGCTTGTTCTCAAATTCTGCTGCCCTCTACAGTGAACTGGCAGAGGAATATGACTTAGTTTTTGATTCAAGCCTAATTGGTGGTCTTATGCGCAGTCCTTCAAAGAAGTCAGATGCTGTTCATTTTAATAAACAAGGCTATTCCTTTATGGCTCAAGAAATACATGTACTTTTATCAGAAAATGGAGCTATAGATTAAGACCGTAGTGATGATCATAAACTAGCCAGAAACTGCAATCCCGAATACAATCCCGCCCTCACCTAGATACATATATCAGAAACATACAAACAGAATCATTAAAAATGATCAAAACGGGGATACCTAATACAATGATGAATTACTGTAAAATAGTACTGATCAGCGCTACAGTACTATTAACGGGTTGCGTTGAAGGCTTTGAAATACATCTCAAAGATGCCATCGAGCTTTATAAAGAACGTAAGGTTCAATACGCCGAACAGAGCGATGGAAAAACGAATGCCTTGTTCACCAAACTCATCACAACAGAAACCTTATTGCTGCCTGTTGCCGCAACATTCGATGCCCGTGCTGTGCCATATGTTAAAGACGGTGTAATGATCATCGCCAATGACTTTGTGCCGATGGAAGATAACTTAGGCTTTGATCATCCAATGGCACGAGCAGACGAGTTGTCACCAGAGCTGATCACTGAAGCCAAAGAAATATTGAGTGCTCTTAATAGCAGCAATAGCCACGATGCGTTTGCGATAACAGAAGCAGTGAATACAGCATTATTAGCTATCGATGACTTTGAACGTTATAACAATGTTCATATAGCCATGACAAAACACCTAGTAGAGTCGCTAGGGTTTGGTGCATTGCACAGCTTGTATTATCGCTGCGAAAGCCAAGATAAAACGTATCGTCTAGGCCAAGACCTTATGTTATTGCAAGCAGCGGCGATTAAAATCAGTAATCCTTTATCGTACGACAAACAAGCGAATGAGTTTCACCAGCAGAGTATTGGCATTCTTGTTAACGATTTGCCTCATATTCCATTCTTAAAAGAATATGACAAATACAAAATGCTCGATGAAGCGCGCTTGTCGGATTGCCTAATCAAAGTGATTTAGAATTAACTCATTAACTATTTATTGATGAGAAGCCAGACTTTGATCAATTTAAAAACGAAACTAAAAATATGACAGCGGCTTAACTCTTCGTGCATTTTTGCAACGAAGAGTAAACTGTTAGGCTGACTTATCGATGGCTTCATTAATAAACGAGCAACTCTTAACCTTCTAACGTCAGCGTAAACCAACCGCCTGCAATGTGCTTATGCGTCCAAACACCTAACAGCACTACCTTGCCATCGTCATTAGTGATGACCTTAAAATAATCCTTCCATGGCTGATGATCATAATTCATCGTCGCGGTTGCGTCTTCACGCCAGCGGATATCCGTCATACCCACATTGCCCCAAATTGGAATTGGGAAATAAAGCTTATCTGCCCAGCGGAATAACAGCGGGTCGCCTTGATGTTGAGTGCGATAGCGCTTACCCCAACGAACCCCTAAAAAGCTTAGCGGGCGGACCACAAACCACTCAGCCAGATCCAATACCGAGGCGTTAGTTCTTAAAATCTTGCCTTTCCATGCACGGCCAACCAAATCCTGCTTAGCGTTCACATTAGACAAGGAGTCATAAAGGCGGACTAAGTCTTCCTCGTTATACGCTATGTCTTGCTGTTCAAGAATCTCGTGCTTGATCTGATCTAACGGCTTACCTGAGCCTTCAAGTTTCAGGTTTTTATTATTGGCTTCATTCCATACCGATTTCTTTGGCTGTAGATAGCACATGCCACTAATTAGCATGTTCAGCGGAAATGCTAACCATTGTGCTACGTCATAGACGATTCCGGGTAGGTTGATGACCAATTTTCCTTGGGTATTCATAAGGACCTCTGCGTTTCTAGTTGTTGTTGTTTTTGGGTCGGGAATCACTCATTTTGAAAGCTGAATGATGCGTCATTCTTTTTAGGTTCTCATAGGGAAATACTGATGTCAAATAATCTGAATAGGCAGATGTGGGAAGGTGAACCAAGGCTAGGTAAGTAAGCTTGAGCCTCTACTGACACGTCCTGTCAGTAGGGCTGCAATATAATTTCTAATTCAAACATTAAGGAATACTCAATTATGAATATGAATTACTTCGTTGTTGGCACAAACAACATGGAAGCCGCAATAAACTTCTATGATTCACTTTTTGAGCAAACGGAGCTTAACCAAGTTTTAGCCACCGATAGAATGACCTATTGGCAAGGAGCTGACTTAGCTTTTGCCGTCGCCATCCCTTTCGATGAGCAGCCAGCTACGAATGGTAATGGCACCATGGTGGGCTTTGGAGTGGAGTCTCAAGCCGAAGTTGAAAGGCTGCATAAAAAAGCGCTTGTTTTGGGGGGGACTTGTGAAGGGGAACCCAGTCAACGAGGCCCTATGTTTTCGGCCTATGTGAGAGATTTGGATAAAAACAAATTAGTTTTTTCGTATCGCATCGCTTAAGTACGGTAAACTGCGCAGAATGAATTATCCACACATCTGACCTTTTATTATGCGCCTGTTAAAAACTGCTTATCATCCAGACTTATCTCCAAAGAGTATTGAGGAAAGTCGTTTAGAGTCTTCTGAGCTGAACCTAATCGAACGCCATGCTGCCCGTGCGATTGTGCTGAAAGGTGACAGTATCTTGCTGTTATTCACTGAGCGCTACCACGATTACAGCTTGCCTGGGGGTGGTATTGATGAAGGTGAAGATGAAATCGAAGGCTTAAAGCGTGAATTGCAAGAAGAAACCGGGGCAAAGGGCATTCGTAATGTGCAGCCGTTTGCGCGCTACGATGAATATCGCCCTTGGTATAAATCCGATGCCGATATCATCCATATGATCTCTCACTGCTACACCTGTGATATCGACGATGAATTAGGTGATACCGCGTTTGAATCTCACGAAGTGAGTAACGGCATGAAGCCTGTGTGGGTCAATATCCAAACGGCGATTGCTCATAATGAAGAGGTTATTACTAATAGCCCAAAGAAAGGCCTGTCGATTGATCGCGAAACCTTTATGCTGAAAGTCATTCTTGAAGAGCTGGTTTAAAAAGTGAAGCGTCCAACTAAAGATGAGATCAAAGCATTACCCTTGTACAAGGGAATGAGCCTAGACGATATTCTTATTATCGAAAACGAGCTTGATGCGGCTAAAGCACTATCCAACTTAGAGCGCGAGGCTTGCTTAGGGTTCGATACTGAAAGTAAGCCGATCTTTCGTAAGGGCGAGGTGAGCCCAGGGCCTACCTTAATTCAACTTGCTACACAGAGGCAGGCATTTCTTTTTCCCGTTAGGTTTCCTTCTGCCTTGGCTACCGCGAGGGCTATTTTGAGCAACCCTAATATTAAAAAAGTAGGCTTTGGTATTAAGGGCGATAATAAAGAACTCCGTAATAAATTGGATATTGATATCGTAAATACCGAGGATTTATCGGTTAAGTTAAAAGGCCTTGCAGGCGAGAAAAACATGATTGGTGCGCGCGCGGGTGTCGCCATGGTGCTTAAGTCACGCTTAGGAAAAGGGGCCCAAAGATCTAATTGGGGAGCTTACCCACTAAAAGACAACCAAATTTTGTACGCAGCGAACGATGCTCACTCTGCAATCTGTGTTGCTCAAACGATAAATGCGCTAAAATAGCCGCTATTATTTTGCTTTGAGCCCTGCCTTCATGTCCTCTGATACCCCTGATTCTAGTATTACTGCCTCCTTTGACGATCTGGGCCTTATACCTCCTTTGTTAGCGCGCTTAGCTGAGTTGGAATATCAGCAACCCACTGCGATTCAAGCGCAAGGGATTCCAAGTATATTAGCGGGACGAGATTTAATTGCTGGGGCCAATACCGGCTCGGGTAAGACGGCGACCTTTGCCTTGCCTCTTTTACAACAGCTTTCTCAGCAGCAAGCCGCACGGTCTACGAGTAACGAAGGCACAAAAGGCAATTATGTTTCTGGGCTCGTATTGGTGCCAACTCGTGAGTTAGCCAAGCAAGTTGCCGATAGTATTCGATCCTATGCGGTGCATTTCAACGGTGCGATTAAAACCGTGGCAGTATTTGGTGGGGTATCGACCAATAAGCAAATGCTAGCGCTACGGGGAGGCTGCGATATTTTGGTAGCAACCCCTGGCCGTTTGCTCGATTTGATTTCAAGTAATGCGATTAAGCTCGATCGAGTGAAAACCTTAGTGCTTGATGAAGCCGACCGCATGTTAAGTCTCGGTTTCGTCGATGAACTAACGGAATTGTTAGCACTTATGCCTGCTGGCGAGTCAAAACAAACCTTATTATTTTCGGCGACCTTTCCAGAGCAGGTTAAGTCTTTAACCCAAAATTTGCTCAATGATCCAGTTGAAATCCAAGTTCAAAGCGCCGATGCCAGCACTTTAGTGCAACGTGTGTTTACCGTAAATAAGGGCGAAAAAACCGCTGTATTAGCTCAGCTCATTAAGCAGCACCAGTGGCGACAAGTGCTGGTTTTCGTTAATGCTAAAAATAGCTGTGAGCATTTGGCATATAAGCTCTCTAAGCATGAGATCAGCGCAGAAGTTTTTCATGGCAATAAGGGCCAGGGCGCTCGTAGCCGTGTGCTTGAGGGATTTAAAGCAGGCGAGATTGAAGTCTTAATCGCTACCGATATCGCCGCTCGTGGTTTGGATATCGAGAAGCTGCCTGTGGTTTTTAATTTTGATTTACCTAGAAGCCCTGCCGACTATATGCACCGCATTGGCCGGAGTGGCCGCGCCGGTGAAGTGGGTTTAGCGTTATCGCTGATTGACCATGAAGATTATCATCACTTCAAAATCATCGAAAAGAAGAACAAGTTCCAGCTTGAACGCGAACAGGTGGATGGGTTTAACGTTGATGAATCAGCGGCTGCAGCGTTGGCTGCAGACTTCTTAGCCCATGATAAGCCCATGGCCGCTCCCGCAGGTACAGGTAAGAAGAAAGCGAAAAAAAGAGCTCAAGAAAAAGCGGAGCAAGAAGGTAAAAATAAAGCGCCGGTGAATACCGATATCTGGTCGGGTTATTGAGCGCGAGGGTCATATTGACTACAATTGCGCCCTTTTCGATACTCGTTAAACAGCACTTATTAATTAGAATATATTACTGACATTTAGGAACCTACCATGACTGATACCAATGAATTACCACCATTACCAGATCGTCTTTCCGGTAACCCTCGTAGCCCACACCATGTAGAAGAAATCTTTGAGCACAACATTCGTATTTTACTGAATGGCAAAGAACGTTTTGATGTTGATGAATATTGCATCAGCGAAGGCTGGGTTAAAGTACCTTCACCTAAAGCGTTGGATCGTCGTGGCCAACCGCTAATGATGAAGCTTAAAGGCACTGTTGAAGCCATGTACGGTTAATTATCTTCGGTTAGAGGCATAGCGACTCAAATAGCTAGCAAGAATAGTCAGAGATTCGTAATATTCATTACGCATCTTGTTCCACTTTCGCTAGGATGTTCTCATAGGTTTATACCTGATTATTAAAATAATTATGAGAACATCTTATGAGCATCGAACAAATACTCCAGCAGCGCAGCTCATGTCGCAGCTTCACCAAACAAGAAATATCCCCCGAGTTATTACAGCAGATCTTCAGTGCCGCTCAACAATCGCCATCGAACTGTAATGTACAGCCTTGGCAAGTCCTCGTTGTTTCTGGCAAAAAGAAAGACGAGCTTAAAAACAAACTAATTCAAAATGTTATGCAGCAGCAAAAGCCCAACCCTGATTTTAATTGGAATGTGGCTTATACCGGCGAGCACCGAGATCGTCAGTTTGGCGCCGCGAATGCACTTTATAGCGCCATGGATATTGGCCGTGAAGAAAAGCAAAAGCGCCAGATGGCCATGCTACGTAACTGGTCTTTCTTTGATGCCCCTCATGTTGCGATATTCACCCTCGATAAATACCTCGATATTATGGGGGCCGTGGATATGGGGATTTATGCACAAACCTTATCCTTATTATTGCAAGAGCAAGGTATTTCCAGCTGCATGCAGGGGGCGTTAGGTCAATTCCCTGGGCCAATACGTGATATGTTCGAGCTTCCTGAAGAACGCGGTATTCTATTTGGTATGTCGTTCGGCTATGCTGATGACGAAGCTAATGTTAACAAGGCGCGAACTGATCGTGCTGAGCTAGGAGATTCTGTTATTTTCGCCTAGCATCTATTTCTGTTGTAAATGCTATTGAGGAAATATCGACCATGGAAGGCATACTGGTATTATGCATAGGGCTGATCGGCTATTTGTTTTATCGAACGAATGGCCAGAAAAATCAGCTCTCAACTCTACAAAGCCAATTGTATAAGTTACAGCAGCAATTTCTTCAGCTACAACAGCAAATAGTAAAGCCTGAAGCCAATACTGAAACTATAGATGATACTTCTATAGAAGCATCTCCCATAGAAGAACTCACCGCACAAGAAGTCCCCGTAGAGGAAGCTACTCACAATACTGACCTTGTTGCTGGTCAAGACGAAAATTCAAGTTCTAATAAAGACAAGTGGCGAGTAGAGCCACAATCAAACTTGATCAGAGAGCCGAGTGCACTCGAGCAAGGACTAACAAAATTAATTACCTTAGCTAAAAATTACTTTAGCCAAGGCAATCAAATCGTTCGTATCGGCATTATCGTTTTATTCTTTGGTATGTCGTTTCTTGCCAAATATTCGATTGAGAATTCGCTAATATCAATCGAAGTTCGTATGGCCGCTATCGTGATTGCCGCTTTAATTATGCTCGGTATTGGCTGGCATCTAAGGCTCAAAAATCCTGCTTATGGCTTAATGATGCAGGGTGGCGGTATTGCCATCAGCTATATTGCTATCTTTGCCAGCTTTAAACTGTATCAATTAATTCCTTCAGAATTTACCTTCCCTTTATTAATTGTCTTCAGTCTATTGGCCATGTCCTTGGCTATGTTGCAAAATTCAAAGGCCTTAGCGATTACTGCAATCACTGGAGGCTTTGCTGCGCCGTTATTAGCGTCTACAGGGCAAGGTAGTCACATAGGGCTATTCAGTTACTATCTAGTATTAAACTGTGCCATCTTCTTTGTTGCGTGGTTTAAATCCTGGCGCTTATTGAATGTGGTGGGGTTTTTATTCACCTTTATAATTGCTTCTTTTTGGGGAGTCACCCAGTATCGCTCGGCACACTTTGCAACCACAGAGCCTTTCTTAATTAGCTTCTTCTTAATTTATGTCGCGATTTCTATTCTATTTTCTATTAAGCAAAAACCTGAATTGAAAGGTTATGTAGATGGCACCTTAGTTTTTGGCGTCCCTATGGTGGCCTTTGGCTTGCAAAGTGCCTTAGTGCATCACATGGAATACGGCTTGGCTTATAGTGCTGCAAGCTTGGCTGCATTTTATTTAATCCTTACTCAGGCATTAAGAAGACAGGGTAGTGACAATTTACAGCTGCTATCACAAGCAATGTTTGCACTGGGTATTATCTTCGCAACACTGACAATTCCTTTTGCTTTAGACGGACGTTGGACTGCGGCTTCTTGGGCCATTGAAGGGGCTGGCTTTGTTTGGATTGCTCTACGTCAGCAGCGCGAAATACTGAAATACGTGGGCTTAGCCTTGCAGTTACTTGGTGGTTTATTATTTCTAATCGACTATCCCTATTATGGTGGTAGTTGGGCATTTATTAATGCTGAATTCATGGGGATTGCCATTATCAGTCTATCGGCTTTATTCACCGCCTATAATTTGCAATCAGAAAACATCCGCCATTATGAGATTGATGAAACTCTAACTGAATTTAAGCAGACTATATTATCGATTAAGCATTTTATCGATCGCTTCAGCGCCAATGCATTAATCGTCTGGGCTATTATCTGGTGGTATATCGGTGCACTGATGCAGGTTGATTTTCATATCACCCGAGATTATGAATTAGTTGCTTATGTCGCTTTCCTTGCCGTAAGCGCAATACTTTGGTCCCTTGCGAGTTTACGTTTTCAGTGGACTCAAATTAAGTTTTTCCCGTGGTTATTATTATTGCCTTTATGTTTGTATTTTTGGCCGACAATTTTCCAAGGGCACTTCTTAGCGGATTATGGCTACCTAAGTTGGCCACTGGCATTAGTAACCTTGTATGGGATTTTATTTAAAGCAGAACAAGCGGGCTATGATTTATTTAAACCTACGGCCCTACACAGCATTAGTTATTTGTTAGTGATAAGTATTGTGAGCTTTGAGCTGGCTTGGTTGGTGGACGATTTTAATTTAGCCAGTGCTTGGAGCGCTCTGGTGGTGATGGTGGTATTAGTCATTGCCTTAGACCTGATTAATAGCCAAAAGTCTTGGCCCTTTGTACATGAATCATTAATACATCATGTTAAAGCGTATCAGCAAATCAGTGCATTAGTGATTATTGGCCTAATGGTAATTTGGAGTGTGACCTTCAATTTCATGATGGTCTTGAAACCTTACCCTCTTACTTATATTCCATTATTCAACCCCATTGATCTTATTCAGTTATTAGCCCTATGGACGGTTATTAAGTGGTATAGCCTTCATGGGCATACTCTAATGACGCAGGCTTATGAGAAGTTTGATCCTCGCTGGGCACTGGGTTTATGTGCCAGCTTTATTTTTGCTTGGTTCAATGTGCTGCTACTGAAAACAATCCATGTGGTGAGTGGTGTCCGTTATGATCTAGATGCCATGTTTGACTCAGCGTTAGTGCAAACGACTATTTCGATAGCATGGACCTTGATAGGGCTCTTAGTGATGGTTGTTGCCTCGAAGCAAGCACAGAGACAATTATGGTTAATTGGCGCCGCCTTAACGGCGATTGTGGTGGCTAAGCTCTTTCTACTGGACCTGTCTGGTCAGGGGACCATTGAGCGTATCATCTCATTTATTGTTGTCGGCGCTTTATTGCTGGTGGTGGGGTATTTGTCCCCAGTACCACCGGCTAAGAAAGTCATAAACGAAGTAGTAGATACGGTTTAGCGCGTCTTTTGAACAACAATGTTGATGCTGTTCGGTTGCATCAACATTGCGGAGGCGGTCATACCCAGCATGGATTTAAAGGTATGAGAAAAGTGAGCGGAATCGGTGAATCCTGCAGTGAGAGCGGCGACGGTCAAGCTATCCCCTTGTCCCATTCTTACCGCAGTCACAAATAATCTATGCCATAAACGATAACGGCGCATAGGGACCCCTGTTTGCTTCTTGAAAATCTGAACAAGGCGAGGCACCGATAAATTAACCAAGCTAGCTAGGTCTTCGACCGATAGATTATCGTCAACGGTTAGCTTAATTTCTTCCACCACTTTGGCCACTCGACTATCGATGGCGTGATTTGGGTAAAATTGGCTAAACCTATTTTCAAGTAAATCTTCAAGTAAACCATAAGCCGCTTCAGAGTCTAATTGCTGCTCATACATTGCACGGTAAGATTGCTTGAAGTCCGCATACTGCTTGAGATCGTAAGCAATCTTCCCTTTATTTTGTTGCATTAAACAGGTCAAACCCGAGAAATCTGCCCCTAGTGGATCAAGATTACAATTGGCAACGATGGCGTCACCTGTATCAATGCTTACTGATAAACCTGCAGGCAATAGCAAGCTCGTACAATCAATGCTTTTTTCTTCGCCTTTTATTTTGAATGAAAAAGGCTTATCCAGTGATACCAGTAGGGTTGCTGCACCTTGCGATAAATTGAGAGGTTCAAGTAAGGGGCCAATATAAAGGGTTCGCTTATCCCACAAATAAAGTAATGAGGGAAATTTTTCTTCGACCATTATTTTTCTCAGAGTAAAAAATTCGATGTTTGTAATTATTTTTTAAAGGTAGCAAGGTTAATCAGTTCGTACAAGTGGCATCTTTTGGCCCGACCTATTCTACAAATGTACTTCTTACTAATAAAAACAAAACTGAAGGTCGATTATGAAAAAGCTAATTATTGCACTTGTTGCAACCGTGACTTTTACCGTAGCTGTTCCAGCGCAAGCTGGTTGGTTTAAGAAAATTTTTAATAACTACTATACCTTTACTGAAACAAAACATCCGATTGTTTTAGTGCCCGGTATTTTTGCATTCGATACCATTGCAGGAATCGATTATTGGTATCAAATTCCTAAAGCCATTGAGTCTCGTGGCGGTAAAGTTTTTGTACCAAAAATTAATGCTTTTGAAAGTTCCGTTAGCCGTGGCGAACATTTAATCGCACAGCTAGATGAGATTCGTGCAAGCTCTGGTGGTAAATACACTAAGTTTAATTTGATTGGTCATAGCCAAGGTGGCGTAACGTCACGTTATGTTATGACGGTTCGTCCAGATTTAGTGGCTTCTGTCACTTCAATGTCAACGCCTCATACCGGTTCACCTGTTGCTGAATTGTTAACTACACTGGCTCCAGAAGGTACGGTTAAAGGCGACATGTTTGCAGCGGTAGGTGATGCAGCAGGTAATTTGGTTAATATTCTTTCTGATAACAAAGCAAGCAAATCAGATTTATACGCTATGTTAGGTGAGTTCAATGTTGTCGGTGCCGCGGATTTTAATGCTCGTTTCCCTCTAGGTGTGCCAACAGAAGAGTGCGGCGAAGGTCCTCGTAATGTGACCGTTGATGGCAATAAAATCGAATTGTTTTCTTGGGGTGGTGGTAAAACCGTTACAACAGGAGTCGATATTTCAGATCTACTATTCGGAACGACTGGCCTAGTATTTGAAGGCGAGCCAAATGACGGTATTACCGGTGTTTGCTCAAATCATTTTGGTCGAGTATTACGTGATAATTACATCATGAATCACATTGATATTAATAATCATGTATTAGGCCTAGTTTCTTTATTGGATACTAATCCTAAAACGGTATTTAAAAATCACGCTAACCGTTTGAAGCAATTAGGGCTTTAATAGCCCTTTAACTTTTAAATAGTTGTATTGATATTAAAGATCAACCCTATTGTTATGATTAGCTTTAGGGTTTTTCTATTTAAACTGAAATGTCTATTTTTTACTTGGATGCTTTATGAGAAATAAAAATAATAAACTCTTAATAATTTCTAGTCTTTTTGTTGCGGTTGCAGCTGTGGGACTCTATTTGCAAGTAGAACAAATGGATGAAGTGGAAAAACCCATCATGGCTGATCAGTTTCAATCAGTATTAAAAACAAATGAAGTTGCCTTTCAACAGGCAAGTTCAATGGCATACGGTATTCAAACATTTAATGAAAAACTGCCTGTGAACTTACCCGTGAGCTTAGAGGGCATTGATTTGAATATAGAGTTGCCTCTCGATGATGACGGCAATCTGGTCGTTGGTATGATATTAAAAGATTTTTTCGAAATCTATTTGTCCGCCATGGGAGAGGAGGAATTGGATGATATTTTATTACGCATTCAAGCAGCGATGACACAACAACTAACATCCCCCGCATTAGAACAAGGTTTTGATGCGCTCAAACGTTTTATTGATTATAAAGTCGAACTAGCCAATTTAGAACAACAGCCTAGTAATCCGGATTTAACTGAGCTGGAAAATATTCGTCAGCAAAAAGCAGTATTAGCTGTCATTCAACAAGAATATTTTTCTCCTTCAGAAAGTGATGCCTTTTTTGCTGCCGAAGCAGAATATGATGAATTTATGTTGGAGCATCTAACCATTCAGCAAAATGAAAGTTTAACCACGGCAGAGAAGCAGAAACAAATTCAAGCGTTGGCGAATGCCTTACCCGACGACATAAGAGAGGGGCGTGAAGCAGCCATGAAGCCTGCAAAAGTTTATCAAAAGGCTATCGAATTAAAAGCGAGCGGTGGCACAGCTGAAGACATCTACCAAATGCGATCGCAAACCCTAGGGGATGAAGCCGCCAGCGCTCTCGCTCAACTCGATCAAGAACGTGACGTATGGGATCAACGCTTATTAGCCTTTAATAACCAATATCAGGCGATTCAAGCGGCGGGCATGAGTTCAGAGGATGCTGATGGCGAAGTTCAGGCTTTGCTGGAGCGAGACTTCAGTCGTGTCGAGGTCATCCGTGTCAAAGCGATTAATGGTCTGTAACTGCTGCTTAAAGAGGGAGTTAGGGTCTTGCTTGTTGGCTGAATTTCGCTTATGTTTACACTGTAAATATAAGCCGGTTTCAGCCAACAAGTAGAAATAGAGATCATCATAATGACATCGACCCAAGCTAAGTTACCCGAATATAAAAGCTTCAATGTAACCCTTAAAGACCGTATCGCTCACGTTCAATTCTCTCGCCCACAAGCGATGAACTCCATGGATAAAGCCTTTTGGGTCGAGCTGCCACTGTGTATGCGTGATATCGAAAGCCTTACCGATGCGCGGGTTATCGTCATCTCTTCTACCGGTAAGCACTTTTCTGCGGGTATGGATCTGGGTGTATTTACTGATGGCTCTGCTATGCCGCAGGCCAAAGATCCATCACGAGTTGCCGAAGGTATTCGCCGCTTAGTATTGCAGCTACAAGGCACCTTAAGCTCATTAGAAGAAATCCGCTTACCTGTTTTAACCGCCATTCAGGGTGGCTGTATCGGTGGTGCGCTGGACTTAGTCTGTGCCGCAGACAGCCGTTATTGTACCGCCGACGCGTATTTCACCATTAAAGAGACAGAGCTGGGTATGACAGCCGACGTAGGTACCTTACAGCGCATTCCTAAGTTGATTCCTGCCGGTATTGTAAAAGAGTTAGCGTTTACTGGGCGTAAGTTCTCAGCTCAAGAAGCGCAGCAATTTGGTTTGGTTAACCGAGTCTACGACGATCAAGAAAGTATGCTAGAGGGTGTGATGGAGATCGCCGCACAGATAGCGGCCAATTCTCCACTAGCGGTAACGGGCTGCAAAGAGATGCTCAATTACAGTCGCGACCACAGTGTTGAAGACAGCTTGAAATACATGGCTACTTGGCAAGCAGGTATGTTCCGCCCCAATGACATGATGAAAACCTTCCAAGCAAAAGCGATGAAGACTCAGCCTGAGTATGATGACTTGTTGCCAATTAAGGGGTTGTTTGAGAAGTAGCTCGCAAAACAATAGGTCTAAAGTAGCCATCTAGTCGGTGGCTATTGACCTAATATCACCTGCCTATAAGATGTTTCTATTATTATAAAACTAAGAATAAAGCATTATTATGATTAAGCTCCCTTTTCGAAATTCACCCAATAAACTTCCTTTAATAGCGTTAACTAGCCTATTAATGGCCTGTGATAATGTTTCCCTTCAACAAGCTGAAGAACAAAAAGAACTTACGCCGCTGGAAAAAGCATTGACTACTGGGGATGCAAGCCAGGTTGGTGATGCGACGGTTTTCAATAGCGCCGCGTTAAATTATATCGAACAGCAAGATCAGTTTTACCATGCAGATATTAAAGAGTTACTTAACTTAAATGATGATGGCTCGGAGAAGACTGACGGCTCAAGCTTGACCGACATTAGCTGGGATAATACTCATGATGCGGCCCAGTTAAATGCACAGTTTGGTTTTAACAGCCCTTTGCTTCTTACTAATGCTAGCCAAAATAATGATACCGAGGTCGTACGCCAAATAGCTGTATTAGGCGAAGAAAAAACAGAGCGGGGAGAGGGACGTTACCTCGTATTGGGAAGTAACCCAATGCGTAGCCAAAAACGTGGTTTTGATATAAATAGCCAGATGAACAGCCTGATGGTCAACAGCATCAAATGGCTTAGCCAGCGTGATAGCTTTTCGGCAACGCCATTACAGGTTGTCATTAGTCAACTCGATCAGAGCTATTATTTTCCTGATGAAGTCGCTACTCGTGAGTGGCTTGATACTCAATTCCCTCAACAGGTTGAGTATAATTCGGCGGATGAGTGTGATGGAGAATTATTAGCGAGCTGTATCACCACTGATACCGATATCTTAATTATTTCGCAACAAGGTTTATCAGATAACGATCAAATTGCAGCGGTCGTCGAGCAAGTTAATCGTGCGTTAAATGCTAATGTTGGTGTGCTATATATGCACTGGGATGGTGGTTTAACAGACTTGGGTAAGGCGTTACTGGATACACTGCACGTATCTTATATCAGAGATAATTATTGGCAGAAAGCCATCGTAAAAAATGCGAGACCAGCTTCAAAAGTTTTCCAGTTAGAAAGCACTATTACTGACATAAAAGCATTATTAACGACCTTGTCGAATAAAAGTATTAGCTTTGATTGGAGCCAGTGTGATGGGGAGAACTGTGCTTCTGTTGAAGGATATCAGTCTCAGTTTTTATCTGGAGCCTCGCAAGTAAGAAGCTTATTAAGAAATCTAGATGGCAATAAAATCAATATTTTTTCTGAAGAACATTACCTCTTAGAAAAATATTTAGTATTGCTTTCGGATACTTTACGTCAGCAAATAACTTATCCCATGGATAAAATAACAAGTTCAGATAATGACTTTTTGTCTGCGTTATACAGTGATTATGCGGGCTATATTTCACGACCAATAAACCCTGTACAAAAAGATTTAGGAAACTTTAGTCGTAGTGATTTCAGTAATGCCCCTCGTATTAATAAAACCGTGAATATTCAGAGTAAAAGAAATTTCCGTGCTGCTGGGGTATATGCAGTTCCAGGAGAAACCGTGAAGGTGACTCGCATGGATAGCGAAGATTTAACCACTAAAGTCTATATAAACAGTGTACGTGACGGTGCAACACACCTCTACGCAGAAAATGGTTATAAGCGACCTCGCTATTTGCAAAGCGTGTATTTGGAGGTGAAACCCGGTGAAACCGTTGAATTCACTTCACCGTTGGGGGGACCGATTCAAATTAACTTTTCTGCTAATGATTTAGACACTCAGTTTAAATTTGAAAATGTAGGCCAGCATCCCTATTGGTCAAGTGAATTAGACGATGAAAGCTTTGCGCTTCAGCTTAATAAAAATTTATTCGATTGGGCCGAAGTAGCCACCCCGGGGTTTGAAGTACATTCAAAAACAGAAAAAATGTTGCAGTCGATTGAAGGTTGGAACAGTGCAGCTGAAATAGCACAAGCTACTGAGCGTTACATGCACAACTTGCCTCATGTATTAGCGGGTTTCCAAGGACCTGGAATCGATAAAGAAATAGAGATACACAGCTTTGCTGAAGATCGTAACTTAAATGTTCAAACTATCGATATCGTAAAGCATATGAATGCTGATCAGGCTACTTGTGGTTATGGCTGCTCGGGTAATCCGTACGATGCGTATTGGAGCTATTCACCAACAGGTCATGGTGATGTACACGAATTAGGACATGGGCTAGAAAAAGGACGTTTTCGTTTTGCCGGTTGGGAAGGGCATTCAACGACGAACCCCTATTCCTATTTCACAAAATACAATCATTATATCGATACGGGAATCGAGCCTTCGTGTCAGAGTTTACCGTTTAAAAGCTTATTTGATTTATTGAAAGCAAGTCAGGCGGAAGATAACCCAGAAGCGTATATGCAAGCTCAAGCTCTAACGGGTTGGAGCCAAGGTGTCGCCATGACGATTCAAATGATGATGGCAGGTCAGGGGCAAGGGTCATTAACCAATGGTTGGTATTTATTAGCTCGTCTGCATATATTGGAGCGTGATTTTTATACCGCGACTCGCAATGATGAAAATTGGGAAAGTATGAAAGGGAACCTAGGGTTCGCGAACTATTCTCGTAGCGATGCTAATGCTATGTCTAATAATGATTGGATGAATATTGCTACGTCGGTTGCCTTGCAAAAAGACATGCGTGAATTCTTAGCGATGTGGGGTTTAGGTGCCAGCCAGACTGCAAATGATCAAGTGGCTGCTTTAAGCCTTCCTGTGATGGAAAAAATATTCTATGCCGCTGATGGTGCAGATTTCTGTAAAGGATTAGATAAATCACCTATTGTCGTAAATGCGGCGATGGTCTGGCCAGTTGCTGAATAAAAAAATAAGCTTAAATTTTAATGATCAAAAATTAAAACCGTTTTAAAAAATCAAGTTGAAAGCAAGCTAGAACCCCGCATTAATCATTCGAATGAATACGGGGTTCATAATCGTTACTGAATAAAACTAATAATCAAATTACCGGTTTTAATCGGGCGAATCTCAGGTAAAAAATGTCCCGCAAAACGAACAACCTCTAGTTCGGCTGCTGGAATTTCAGCAACAATCTCTTGGGTATGGCTGAACTCAATAATTTCGTTAGAACCCACTAATACCAGTGTATCGCTATTAATATTAGCCAAAGGTGATAAGCAACTTTGGCCTGGCGTTGTTGGTAAATAACATGGAGTTTTCCATAAGTCGTAAAGCTTATCTCTGAAAATAGGCCAGTGTTTAGGGGTAGGGCTAACGGCTTTATATTTTAAACCAAAAGTGAAATCTGCAAAGCGGGTGAAAAGGGCTTCACTATTTAGCACAGTAGAAAAAGTAGACACATATGTATCACCACCAAAAGCAGCCCCCATTAATACTAACTTATTCACTCGCTCTGGTTTAAAAGCTGCAATTTGAGCCGCAATCACAGCGCCATCGCTCCAGCCGACAAAGTGGGCATTATCAATTTCCAGTTGATCTAATAATGCCAAGGTATCATTGGTCATTAGTTCATAGGTTATTGGTGCATCGCCATCGGTACTGCGACCATGGCCACGACTATCAATTTCAATTACTTGGTAATGTTGAGAAAGCATGGCTGTTTCAATGTGCCACATGTCAGAATCGCTATAACCACCGTGTAATAGTACGAGGGGAGTACCTGTTCCGTGGATATTGTAATAAAGATTAATGCCGTTAACTTCAGCGTATTCCGCTTGGCTAAATTGGGAGAGGGTCAGCATTAAACTAATAAATGCGAGTGGGAGTATTTTAAAAAGTCTCATCAATGAGTTCCTTGTCCTTAGATTGCGCTACAAAAGCGCGGGCACTTTACAATATCCGTCAGCTAATTTCATGAGTCTTTGCACATTCATTGCGTTTCTAATGAAAAGGTGTGAATCCCTTGTAATCTCTAGCTCTGGCTCATTTGGCCCAAAGATTGCTCTACCTCTCTCAATATTATTATAAGCGGTGTAATACCCTACTGGCACGATCAGGCATGTTCTTTAATAGAGCAGAGCTTGGCGTAGTTGCACGGTAATGGTGCTATCGCAAAGAGAGAGGCTCCCAGCTATGAAACTTGGCAACAAGCTATCGATCAGTAAGATCTTTGGACGCAAGGAACAGAATCCCATCCGTATTGCGGATAAAAAGATTCACCAGTGGAAATACACAACCTGTGGTTACTGCTCGACTGGCTGCTCGATTGAAGTAGGTCTAGACAAGGAAGGTAAAGCCGTTGCCAGTCGTGGTAATGCCAACGCCGACGTAAACCGGGGCAAGCTGTGTATTAAAGGTATCTTTGAGCATGAGCTGTTCGAAGCATCAGGTCGTGGTAATAAGCCCCTAATGCGTAAAGCGCCTTACGATGCGTGGCAAGAATCCGATTGGGACAGCACCCTCGATCACATGGGTAGCGAAATTCAGCGCATCCAAGAAACCTACGGTAAAGATAGCTTCGCCATCGTTTCCACAGGCCAGCTATTAACCGAAGAATTTTATACCTTGGGCAAACTAGCCCGCGGTTGTATTGGTAGTAATAACTACGACGGTAATACCACCTTATGTATGGCGTCAGCGGTATCGGGTTATAAGCGTTCTTTCGGTAGTGATGGCCCTCCAGGTTGTTACGACGACTTTGAACATACCGAATGCCTAATGGCGTGGGGCTCTAACTTACCTGAGCAGCACCCAATTATTTACTGGCGTTTAAAAGAAGCGCTAGAAAAACGCAAATTCCCAGTCATCGTGATCGATCCTCGCGTCACCATGTTTGCTCAGTTCGCCGACATTCACTTAGCGATTACTCCAGGAACGGATTTGGCATTAATGAATTCATTAATGTACGTGATTCTGGATGAAGGCTTAGAAGATCGTGATTACATCAATGCCCATACCAAGGGCATCGAAGACGTTGAAGCCTGCGTAAAAGATTATGACCCGATTACCGCTTCTAAAATCTGTGGTATCAGCGAAGACAGCATTCGCCAGGTAGCGCGTTTATACGCGAAAGCCGGATCGGCCATGTCGATCTGGACAATGGGCATCAACCAGTCGACTCACGGCAGCGATGGTGTAGTGGGCATCAATAGCATCAACTTAATTACCGGTAACATAGGTAAGCCGGGTGGCACCTCACTTTCCATCACCGGTCAGTGTAATGCCATGGGAACTCGTGAGTGGTCTTCTTGCTCCGGTCTTCCGGGTTATCGTATGCTAGAAAAACCAGAACAGAGAAAAGAGATTGCCGAGTTCTGGGGCATCGACGAAGAGTTCTTCCCGAAAAAACGTGGCCTAGCGCAAACCGATATTTTCCCAGCGATTGAAGCGGGTGAAATTAAAGGTCTATGGCTGGTGGCCACCAACCCAATGACTTCTATGCCGAATACCGCCCGTATTCGTAAGATCTTAGAGAAGCTAGATTTCTTGGTAATTCAAGATGCCTACGCCGATGTAGAAACTACCCAATACGCGCATATGTTTTTACCGGCAGCCGTATGGGCAGAAAAAGAAGGTTGCTTCACCAATACCGAACGTCGTTACAACATAGTGCGTAAGGTACAAGAACCCAAAGGCGATTCGAAAGCGGACTTCTGGATCTTTAAAGAACTAGCAAAACGTTTCCCGAATGGTCAGAAGATTCACTTCCCTGAAACCGTGGCAGGGGCGTTCGATGAAATGCGCGAGCTTTCAAAAGGCGCAGGTCGTACGTTAAACATCTCGGGTATGACCCATAAGAAGATTGAAGACTCTTGTGGTATCCAATGGCCCTATACCGAAGAAGACGCCAAGAAAGATGAAGAAGCCTCAATTGCAACTGAATCAGGCAAGCTTAGCGTTAAAGGCGCTCAGCGTTTATATACAACTGGCAAGTTCCAAACCCCAGACGGTAAAGCGAACCTAATACCGCTACCGTTTGTTAATAATAACGAAGTCCCTTGTACCGAATATCCATTCTGGATGAACTCAGGTCGCGTAGTGGAACATTTCCACACCCGTACGCGTACCGGCAAGATGGGCAATATGAACAAGTACAGCCCAACCCCGTATATGGAAATGAACCCAGATGCGGCGGCGGAGCAAAATATTAAACACGGTTCTTATGTGCGCATTGTTAGCCGTCGCGGTGATGCCGTAGTGATGGTGCAACTGACTCAGCGAGTCGCCCGTAACTCTGTATTTATTCCCTTCCATTTCCACGATTGTGTTAACCGAGTGTGCTTAGGCTTGTTAGATCCGCACTCGCGTCAGCCAGCCTTTAAACAAGGTTCGATCCGCATCGAAGAAGTTGATCAAACATTGGCTGCACAATTAAACGTCGAACGTCGTACTTACTAAGCCGGCATAAAAGGAGAGTGGAAAATGAATATTAAAGTAAACGAAGAAGCTACAAAAACACCGGCAGCTCAAACAAAGACAGTTGAGTTCTACGACGCATCAATCAATGCCAGCGGCTTCAATAGCGCCGACGTCGGTTCTGTACGTAACAAGCAAGAAATCAATGAAGAAGCGCTAGTTGCCGCGGGTAACCCAAGCC
>CAJVZR010000021.1 GCA_913019965.1 uncultured Oleispira sp. | reverse complement strand
ATGAACATAACTACGGGCACGGGTCGCTGAATTGGTATTCTGATCATGACGCCAAGTCACTTCTTGCTGATCACGCCCCAAAAGAAACGGCACATTTAGCTCGTCACATTTACGTTGTAAAAAATCCATATCGAACTGAATAAAATTCCAGCCGATAATTACGTCAGGGTCTAACCGCTGCATTTCAGCAAAGAAGATTTCTAATAAAGCGACTTCATCAATGACATAGGTGCAATCCTCCGCGGAGGGACTATCGGTCCCTCCTACCATCCAGATGTAATTAACTATTTGTTGCTGACCATCCACCCAGGTATGACCATGACAGGCAATAGAGAAGAGGCGATCTGGTTTCCCTTCTTTTGGAAAAGAAGTTTCTATATCCACCGACAAGACGCATAGCTCAGTATTTTCAACCGTTCGGGAACTGGCTTTCATTCGCCCTTGCTGGCACAACAAGAATCCATCCTGTTGCTGCCAATGTCCTTGAATCTCGGCCCCACCTCGAATAAAGCGTTCCATTAAATAGCGATCAGTTGGCCTTAGGTCATATTCCCAAACTTCAATATCCCACTCTGAGAGTAAATAATTAAACCGATAGATATCCGCTTGTCTTAGATAACAAGCAATAAGGGTGTTAAGTCTAAAAGAGGTGAGCGCAACGTCTTTGCATGTCAGCTCAATGCCTTCCGCCCGGGCTAAACGCTGGGCTTTATCTTGATCAATACGAGGAATAAAACACACAGAAGGTTGTTCGATGCGCACACATAGTGGCCCAGTAGCACTGGCAAACCAATATTCTAGTTCGGTCGAGTGCTCGCCTTCGTACCAACGGCTGGTTAATAAAAAGCCTTGATAGATATCAACGTGCGATGCTTTGGTCTGATCAGAAGGCATTTAAGACTGAATTTGTCCGCTATACTGAAATGGAATGCGCAATGTAACAAGCCTTAAGGATATAGCAATGAATGGCCCAATAATCAGTGACGATCCCCTCTATCAGTTATTAAGAAATGACGATGTAACGGGATTTAATGACGCCCGAGGACAAGGTAAAGACTGTGATTTATCCGGCTGTGACCTAAGAGGCCTAGATCTACGCAACCTACAAATCGCTGGTATGAATCTCGAAGATACCTACTTTCGAGGTGCTGATTTGCGCGGCATCGACTTTCGCGGCTGCAACCTAAACGGTGCCTCGCTCGCGGATGCCAAAATCAGCGGCTGCTACTTCCCAATCGAACTAACTCCTGACGAAATTCAACTATCTGTCACTATGGGAACCCGATTGCGTCATGTTTTTGCTAAAAAGATAGATTAAACGTTTTAAGCTACGAGATTTATGCGGTATCTTTTGCTTATACAGTGAATATTGAAGATTTGGAGATCTCTATGTACCTACCGGGTAAACCGAATGAGGGTGTAGATAAGTTAAATACACGCATGCAACAGCTGACCAAGGGTCTGCTTGACGGTTTTCCTATGGAACAAGATGCTCTTCCTTTAGAAGGCATCGATGATCTATACCAACACTTCGATAACAATCAGATCTTTTTGATTACTGACGGCATGTTGCATCTGACACACGATGGCCAAAACATCGTCAGCTTTGATGAAGGCGACTTGATTGGATTCAATCGCGCCTTTGATCTGCCTAGCCCTAACCTACGTGCGGATGAATTTGTTGAAGTGAAGCTGATTGATCGTGATGCCTTTTTGCGCCACGTCTACTCAGATAAACGTCGCCAGCATTATTGGAGTCATTTCTTAATGACTCAAAACAGCATGCTAATGAGCCAGGTTGCTGAATTAAGCAAAGGCCAATCGCAAACCATTGCAGGATTTCAGAATTGCCAACCGGGTGATGTCATTATTAAAGAAGGTGATGAAGCCGAACACGTTTATACCATCATCAGTGGTGAAGCCGATGTGTTTGCCGATGGCGTAAAAGTGGGAGAGATTGGTGAAGACGAAGTGTTTGGTGCTATGGCCGTATTCACAGGAGAAAAGCGCTCAGCAACCGTACAAGCCCGTACAGCCTGTACAATCATGGCCGTACCTCAGCATGAATTCGTTAATTTAATTGAAGCACAGCCAAAAGCCGCGGTTAACCTGATCGAGAACTTAGCCCGCCGCATTATTGCGATGAACCAGCAATTGATTGAGCAGCAGAAATAACGACATCTCTTTTTGATAACATAAGACTAGATATCCCTATCTAGTCTTATTAGCTCTAGAGTCGCTAAAAAAATTAGGCTTTCGCCGCAATCGCTTCCGCCATAGAACGATCCGCAATCTCTTCCAACCAAGCAAGGTCAATGGCTTGGTGCGACTCACAAATAAACCAAGGCTCACGTGAGTCTGGCTCTAACATGATGCCGTGTTTAATTAGGTTCATGGCAAACTCAGTATATAGCTCACTATCGGTTTGCTTCCAATCACGATAGTTGGTCGGTACGACATCACCAAAATGAATACCGAACATCGAATCAGGGCCGGCAAAACGGTGCTCTATACCATGTTTAGTGAATACGCGGGATAAAACCTGCTGAATATCAGCTCCGGCTTTATTGATCGTCTCGTACGCGTCCGTTTCATTCAAAATTGTTAACGTAGCTTTCGCTGCGCTTAAAGCGATCATATTTGCTGTATAAGTACCCCCATGAGTAACCCCTTTAGCGCTAAAGCTAATAATATCCATCACATCAGCACGGCCACCAAAGGCCGCCACAGGGTAACCATTGCCCATCGCCTTGGCATAAGTGGTTAAATCAGCCTTAATGCCATATAACTCTTGGGCGCCACCTTTAGCCACACGGAAACCGGTTTTCACCTCATCCATAATCAATAAGGTGCCGTTAGCATCACACATGTCACGCAGTTTCTGCATATATTCTTGGCTTGAGGCGATGCTGCCACAGTTACCTAAGATAGGCTCAATAACGATGGCAGCAATATCATCACCAACACGATCAAAAACCGCATCAATCGCTTCAAAGCTGTTTAAAGGAACGGTTTCTAAGTGCTCACGACTGGCTTCAGGAATACCCACACCAAAAGAAGCAATCTCAGGAGCTTGGCCAGACTCAGCATCCCAATTATCGACATCGGATTTCCACATCATTTCGTCATACAGACCGTGGAATCCACCTTCAACAACCACAATCTTGTTACGGCCAGTAAAACCACGGGCGGTACGAACTGCGCCCAATACCGCTTCGGTACCCGAGTTGGCAAAACGCATTTTTTCGATGTTCGGACACATCTGTTTAACCAGCTCAACCACCTGAGAATCCAGGTCAGTAGAGAAACCTGAGATCGTACCCCGTTCAGTGATCGCTTTAATCACCTCTTGGTCAATGCGAGTATCACGATAGCCCAAGATAATAGGACCATAAGCCAAGCGAAAATCGACATATTTCTGATCATCGGCATCGGTGATAGTGCAGCCTTCGCTGGTTTTCACAAAAACCGTATTATCTTCGCCCCAATAGCGATAGCTATCGGCCACACCCATCGGCATATTGGTATGCGCTTGCTGTAATAAGGTATTAGTAACTGGCTTGGCTGGATTGGTCATGCTATCTATCTTCATTCTGTATTAATGGCGGGCATAATACAGGGCTAGTACAAGCCAATAAAGTGCTTTGCGGTTAAGTTTTCGCATTGTTTAAAAAAGATCTAAGTAATCCCTGTAGACAGTTACACAACACGACCTGACTTACGTCTAAATAGTTTGATCCCTGACTATCTAGGAATATTTACTAACGTGCTACAATTACTCAAACCACCTCTATACTTCGAGTTTTGTATTCATGGATTTCCTCTGGATTCTTATTGCTTTCCTATGCGGTTTTGCCGCTAAGCAAATCAATCTTCCGCCACTGATTGGCTATCTCGCCGCTGGCTTTGGTCTACACGCCTTTGGTGTAACCCCTCATGAGAATTTAGAGACTCTAGCGAATATCGGCATCACCCTGATGCTATTCACCATTGGCTTAAAAGTGAACGCACAAAGTTTACTCAAGACCTCTGTCTGGGCGGGTACTAGCCTGCATATGATTAGCTGGGTGATTGTTGGCACCCTGTTATTAAAAGCGGCGGCTCTATTGGGCATCAGCTATTTTGTTGACCTCGATTGGACGGCGTTGGCTTTAATCAGCTTTGCGCTGAGCTTTAGCAGTACTGTCTGTATCGTTAAGCTACTTGAAGATAAGAACGAAATGAAAGCCCGCCACGGTAAGCTCGCCGTGGGTATTTTGGTGATGCAAGACATAGTCGCCGTGGCCTTCCTCGTTATTGCCACGGGTAAAATCCCTTCACTCTACGCTTTTGCCTTGTTGCTATTATGGCCTGCTCGTCCGCTACTGGGGCGCATCTTAAACATGAGCGGTCACGGTGAGTTATTACCATTAATCGGCATCTTTTTAGCCATGGGCGGCTACGAGTTATTCCAGCTAGTCAATATGAAAGGCGACTTAGGCGCCCTCGTTATTGGCCTATTATTAAGCCAGCATATTAAGTCAGCCGAACTGGCGAAATCACTCCTGAGCTTCAAAGATCTGTTCTTAATTGGCTTCTTCTTATCGATTGGCTTTACCGCTCTCCCCACCATAGAAATGATGCCCGCTTTGGCTGTGGTCAGCTTTATTTTAATCATCAAAGGGGTATTGCTATTCCACATACTGGCCGCACTGGGTGTTGCAGGTCGTAATATGTTTTTGGGCAGCATGGTACTGACTAACTACAGTGAGTTCGGTTTAATCGTTGCTGCACTGTGCGTACAAAACGGCTGGATTGATAAAGACTGGCTAGTAATTATCGCGCTAGCAGTGAGTATTTCATTCGTCTTCACCAGTATCTTTTATGACTATGCCCACACGGCTTATGCCTATGCCCGAAACTGGGTAAAGCATTTCGAACGCGAGCAACCGACCCCTGCCTATCAAGAACAGTTAAAGAGTGCTGAGATTTTAATTGTCGGTATGGGACGTGTAGGCCGCAGTTCGTATGATGTTTTACACGGCCAATTAGACGACAGGGTTTGGGGGGTAGAATCCGATATCGACAAAGTTCGTCGTCACCGAGATGAGGGCCGACATATTATATTGGGTGATGCCGAGGATGCCGACTTTTGGGAAACCCGTGAGCTTTGGCACATCAAATTGATCATGCTAGCCATGCCTTCGGTATCCGATATTCGCGATATTACTACACAGCTCAAATTGAGTGGCTATAAAGGTCATGTCGCTGCGATTGCACGCTACGAAGATGAGCGCGAGAAACTGATGGCCATGGGCATCGATAACGTATTCAACTATTACGTCGAAGCCGGTACCGGTTTCGCTGAAGAAAGCCTGCTTTTATTAAAAGATGATGCGGAAGCTAAACAAGCTATTTAAGATAATTAAACCATGACAAAAAATACAATTTGGGTCGACGCAGACGCATGCCCTAACGCAATCAAAGAAACCTTGTATAAAGCGGCGAACCGCAAAGAAATGCCGCTAATCTTAGTCGCTAACCACTACATAAAAGTACCGCCCTCAAAGTGGATTAGCAGCACACAGGTCGAGTCGGGCTTTGATGTCGCTGATGATTATATTGTTGAGCAAGTGAATAAAGATGATTTAGTAATTACCTCTGATATCCCTTTAGCGGCAGAGTTAATCGAGAAGGGCGCCCATGTGGTAACATCCCGTGGTGATATCTTCGATAAAACCAATATCAAACAAAAGCTCAATATGCGGGATTTTATGGATACCATGCGCAGCTCCGGTGAGCATAGTGGTGGACAAGCCGCGATGAATGCTAAAGATAAACAGACATTTGCAAATGCCTTGGATCGTTATTTAGCAAAGCATGGTAATAAATAGTCCCATATCGAATGTTCCAGTGATGAAATAGCTTAATCCGTTTTGTTCCCTATCCAGCGCCCCATAATGTGGGCTACTCTGTTAATCAAATAGTTATGCAAAATTAGGATTAACGACCATGAGCAATACCTCTGAATACGTACCCGCTAAAGTATGGCAATCCCCAGAAGAGTCTGGTGGCCAGTTTGCTAACATCAACCGCCCGGTTTCCGGCGCAACCCACGATAAAGTATTACCTAAAGGCCAGCATCCATTTCAACTGCATTCTCTAGCGACACCTAACGGTGTCAAAGTCACCATCATGTTTGAAGAACTGATCGAGCAAGGAATTACCGCAGCGGAGTACGATGCTTACCCAATTAATATTATGGAAGGTGATCAGTTTAGCTCTGGCTTTGTGGATATTAATCCTAACTCCAAAATTCCTGCCTTGATCGACAATTCATCAGATAAACCTATTCGAATTTTTGAATCCGGTGCCATCTTGATTCACCTAGCAGAAAAGTTCGATGTGTTTCTGCCAAAAGGCGCTGAAAAAGCAGAAGTGCTCTCTTGGCTATTTTGGCAAATGGGTAGTGCTCCATTCTTAGGCGGAGGCTTTGGACATTTTTACGCTTACGCCCCAGAGAAGTTCGAATATCCAATTAATCGCTATACCATGGAAGTAAAACGCCAGCTGGATGTATTAGACAAACAGCTCGCCAATAATACTTATATTTGCGGAGAAGAATATACCATTGCCGATATGGCAATTTGGCCTTGGTACGGTGTTTTAGTATTGGGTGGACTTTATAGTGCGGCTGAATTTTTAGACGTTAAGACTTATAAAAACGTCACTCGCTGGGCGGAAAGCATTGCACAGCGCCCTGCGGTTCAACGTGGTAAAAAAGTGAATTGCACTTGGGGTGAACCTGAGGATCAGCTGGCTGAGCGTCATAGCCAGAAAGACTTTTCTTAATAGAATGTATCGGATTCCTCCTCTTATATGAGGGAGGAATCTAATTTTTTATCTAAGTTTTTTACAACCCGCTAAAGTTTCACTTTCAAACGATTATTCACATCACGACTCTCACGTATGAGCTCATTACCTTTTTCATTCTGTTGAGATTTTGCTAAGCGATCATACAAAACCACATTAACAGTCGCTGCAAGATTTAAGCTGCCCTTAGTTGGAATGTACACAACACTATCCGCTTGATTCACAACGCTTTGTTTTACCGAGCCGTCTTCAGGGCCAAAAATGTAAAATGCGTTATCAGGGTGCTGAAAATCCGCTAACGATTCTGCATTTTCAGCAAACTCAATTACGACGATTTTCGCATTCTCAGGAGCGCTTTCCAATAAACAATTAACCCCTGTTAGAGGAATGCTTTTACTCAGATTTTGCGTATCTGTACAATAAGCGGCCGCTCGTTCATAGCGATTACCGGTATATAAAATGCTGTCTGCTTGAAAGCAACCTGCCGCCCTAAATACGGCACCAACATTGGTTGGGCTTTTAGGGTTATTAAGGCCGATAGTGACGTTAGAGTGGCTCATTAAATAATCTGTCTCGTATCTATGCAATGCTATGACGAAGAGTTGAGTCCTTTTAATACCGCTGTATTGACATTATAGGGACTGGTTTTCTGTGAAGTGGCATATACCAACTTCCGACGACGCGGGTCCATCATATTATAACCAAAGGCTTCTAAGTCGTCTGCAGTTGGCTCTATTCGAATCACTTTTTTTCCTGCGGCTTCGAGCAGCGCAACTTCATGATCGACAATAGCCGTCATTCCAACTCGAATTTTTCGCTCTATTTTTTTGAACAATGAAAATGGTTTATCAGGTTTTGAACACGCCATCGGCACCAACATAATGACCTCATCCACATCGGTATCTACCAGCAGATCCGCTGAGCAAGGAGAAACCACACCGCCATCGATATACTTGTGACCATTAATCTCAACCGGAGGACACCACCCCGGTACACCGTAAGAAGCACATACCGCATCACTTAAATCAACAGTTCTGCTTTCATGCTCATCGCGCCCAAAGGCTTTGCGCTCACCTGTTTGATCATCAACAGAGACTAGCCAACAATGTTCATGATCAACCCAGCCTTTATGTTTACCCGATTGTTTTTTTACCCGATCAACCAGCTTAATAAAAGGCTGCATATCAAAGCCGCCTTGAGGTAATACCCCTACCCAGCCTGTTAATGAGTCAAGCTCACCCGCTCGCATCTTTTTAAAGAGGTTCAATGCGGTAAACTTAAAGGTAGGTAGTGGCGGATACCAAGGACCTGAATCTTTATCGTGATTCCAGATGTCCAAATGATTGCCTTCTTGTGATGCAATAAGATCATCAAGAGAAATGCCACCTGCCATTAAACTCACTAAAATAGCCCCGACAGAAGTACCGATAAAAATATCGGCACTTTCTGGATTCCAGTTCAACTTTTCTCGAACTTGTGCCAAAGCAGGAATCATCCAAGCAGCCCCAGCAACAGCACCACAGCCTAAGACTAACGCTCTTTTGGGTGAATTGTTTTCTGTTTGCTGTGAGTTAGACATTTTCTAGCTCGCTTTCTTTTGACATGCTTTCTTTGGACTTGCCTTCTTTTTTATTCTGCTGACCTTCAACTTGATACGCCTGGCTATCAAAGTTCGCCAACATCTTACGCAGCTTTAAGGTACTCCAAGGAAAACCAATACTATTTTTGCCATTCTCGTCGATGTAATAACTGGAACAGCCACCGGTATTCCAAACCGTGGTTTGCAAATCACGCTGAACTTTTTCGTTATAGATTCTCTGTGCTTGGCTATCCACTTCTAAACGCGTTAATTTTCTATCGCGCATTTCTGTTAGTGCTCCCATCACATAATCGAGCTGGGCTTCGATAATAATAAACGCCGAGTTATGACCAATGGCTAGGTTGGGCCCAAGCACTAGGAAAAAGTTGGGGAAGTCGGTAATGGTTGTACCCCGATACGCTTCAGGGCTGCCTTGCCAAATTTCATCCATGGTTTTTCCGCTCTTACCTTGCACATGCTTAGCAATTGGCACATCAGAAACGTGAAAACCCGTGCCTAAAATAATCACGTCAACTTCACGCTGTTCACCATTGCTAGCAGTAACGGTATTACCGCTAATCGACTCTACACCACTGGCAATAACGTTCACGTTATCTTGAGCAAGGGCTTTATAATAATGGTTACTCAATAAAACGCGCTTACAGCCCATGGTATAATTTGGGGTTAACTTGTCTTTTAAAGCTTCATCTTTAATGTGGCGATTAATGTGCCACTTCGCTAAAGCCTGTAAACGTTTTAATATTTTTGGATGTCGAAAACCTAAACCAAAAGTTTCCATACCTAAGTACAGTGTCTTGCGGAAAAAATTCAGACTAAACGGAAGATGAAATAAACCCCGTACCAGTTTATTCAATTTAATATCAGGCTTAGGCAGAATCCATTGAGGGGTGCGCTGAAAAGCAACCAGCTCTTTTACCTGAGGCTGAATTTCAGGAATAAATTGAATAGCGGAAGCCCCTGTACCAATAACTGCGACTTTTTTTCCGCTTAAATCAAGATCATGATTCCAACGTGAAGAGTGAAACACTTCACCGTTGAAATTTTCTAGCCCCGGAAGTTTAGGCAAAATAGGTTCATGTAAATAACCAACACATGAGATAACTTTATTTGCTTGATAAGTGCCTTGCTCGGTATATACCAACCAAATTTGTTCGTCTTCTTGCCAGACAATATTTTGAACATTAATACCAAAGCGAAGAAACGGCATGATGCCAAAATTACGGGCTGTTTTTTCTGTGTAAGTTAGAATTTCTTCTTGCCCAGCGAAAACCTTGCTCCAATTTTTATTCTGCGCAAAAGAATAAGAATAGAGCGCCGAGGGAACATCACATTCACAACCTGGGTAATTATTATCCCGCCAGGTGCCACCTAAGCTTTGATGTTTTTCAAAAATAATAAAATCATTAATACCTTCTTGGGTTAGACGTATACCCGCACCAATACCACTAAAACCCGATCCGATAATAATAACATCATGGCTCGCTACGATGTTTTTTGAATTCTTTTGAGCGCTCATAAGCTAGCCTCTTCAGTCGTATTTTTTATCTCTTCGCTTACCTTACCTTCCTCTGTAGAAGGGCCCTGAGGTGAAACTGCCACAACGTATTCTGATTTTAATGTCGCAATTTTTTTCAACAAAGATTTTTGCTTGATGTAGCCATTCTCTGCAAACCAAATCAGCGCATCGATGAGGGATACCCGCATATCAGTTTGAGGCAAACCAAGTTCGCGTACCGCTTTAGAACAGTCCGCCGCTAAATCAAGTTCTGAAATCGCCACCGCTTCTGGGGTAATTAATGGGGACTTACGACTAATGGTTTGGGTAAACCACAAAGCGAGATGCCCGCCGATTTTGGCCAAGAAAAAAGGCACAGGAATAACAGGCTTTTTAATCTCCAGAATGTCCATGGTCAAATTCGCTAGCGCCATGGCGGATAGATTCTGGTGACCTAACAAATAGGTCTCCCCGGTTTTTCCTTTTTCTAGCGCCAGCACATGACCCAAAGCAATATCGCGTACATCACCAAAGTTAGTGGTGGTATTCGGTGTCGCTAATAAAGGCAAAGTCGCGACTGTAAGAATTAATTTCCCCGTAGGGGTCGGACCAATATCATTGGGGCCGATGGGCCCTGTTGGCGCACAGATCACGACATCTTGCCCGGCCTTCGCCGCGTTTACCGCAACTTCATGACCTTCTGCTTTAGTAATGGCATAAACACTTTTTGTCGAGGCCAGAGCAAACGGACTTTCTTCAGTACCTGCTTTTGCCTTGCCATAAACATCCTTACCTTGGCCGCCAAAACGAGCAATGGAACTGGTGCATACAACTCGACCCAATTTTAATTCTCTTGCGGCGCGCAAAATATTATCGGTGCCATTAATATTAACTCGACGCATTAATTCTTGATCGGGCAGCCACAAGGCGTATACCGCCGCCAGGTGAATCACGCGATCACAACCTTCCATAGCGCTAATAACTTGCTGGTAATGAGTAATATCCGCAGCAATGGTTTCTATGTTTGTGATGACTTCTTCTAGGTTATCAAGACGTTCTTTAGGCAGGTGTAAAACCCGAACTTGGTAGCCGGCATTTAATAATATTTTGACAACATGACTACCGATGAATCCTGCGCCACCTGTGACTAGTACCTTCATTGATTTACCCTTTGTTATTATTGCTCGTGGTAAGTATTTCCAGAGTGGACTCACGTATTTAATAAGCCCAAAGCCATTCACATACGACTCAGTATGTGAAACATTAGGTCACATACGATACCGTATGTCAATGAGAGAGAATATCCGTTACAATGTCCTTTCAACCAGATTAGCCACTAGAAATAGCCTAGCGATGCCAAAATCCAGCATGCCAAAATCCAGCCGCGCCGAGGCCAAACAAGCTAGCCGGGAAGCCCTGATAAAATCTGCTATGGAGTTGATGCCAGAGAAAGGCTTAGATGTCAGTCTTGATGAGTTATGTGCCCACGCGGGTTATACCCGCGGTGCTTTTTACGTCCACTTTAAAAATCGTGATGAGCTGACGCTCGAGGTGATGACGATTAATGGCGAGAACTGGTTGAACTCTATTTTTCGTCCGCAAGAAGATGGCGAAGCGGAAGACTTGATGACCATGGTACAGCGATTTTTAACCGAGATGGTTTCAGGGACCTATCCGATTACTCAAAAAGCGGGGTTACGCCCCCACCAGCTATTGGAAGCGTGTGCTCGCAGCGAGCCGATTAAGCAACGCTATATCGAATTGGTTAGCGATAGCATTCGCCGTTTAACGGCAAACGTAAAGCAAAGCCAAGATAAAAATCAGCTTAAAAATAGCATCGACCCAGAACAAGTCGCATCGCTATTATTAGGTTTAGCGATTGGAGTGCATACTATGTATGATCTCGATTACCCAATCGATTTTGCTAAAGGCTCGATGGCTTTATTGCAGCTGATGAGCAGCAGCTCATAAACAACAGATCATAAGCAACAACTAGCACTGCTGAAGAGAAAAACTCATCACTTCGGCAATGGTTTTAGCTCCGAGTTGCAACATCAAAACCCTATCTATCCCCATAGCCACACCGGCACAACTCGGTAAGCCAGCTTCATCCTTTTCCATGGCGATCAATAGTTTTTCGTCAATAGGCCTATCGGTGCCTACTAACTCTTTTTCAAAGCGTTGTCTTTGCTCATCGCTGTCGGTGAGTTCGTGATAACCATTAGCGAGTTCCATACCATTTAAATAGACTTCAAAACGCTCGGCGATTAATTGACCGTTTTCGTCGTTATTTAATTTGGCTAATGCCGCTTGACTCGCAGGGTAGTTATAAATAAAAACTAACTGATTTTGCGGTAAGGCTTTTTCTACCTTGTGACTCATGATCATATCAAGCCAGCCGTCTCGATTTAATTCCAGGTCACTACCCGCCAGCTCGATGCCTAACTTAATAATGTGATCATCACTGGCGACTAAAGGATCTAAACCTGCATATTCTTCGACCGCTTGCTGGTAAGTCAAAAACAACGGAGCATCTTCTAAGCTTATTTCTGAATCAGCAAATAGCTCATCTAACAAATCTGCCACTTCATGCATCAATGTCTGATGATCCATGCCCAGTCGATACCACTCCAACATGGTAAATTCTGGGTTATGGCGACCACCCGCCTCCCCCGCCCGGAAGACTTTTCCAAGGGCGTAGATATCACCACTACCCGCACACAATAATCGCTTCATCGAATATTCTGGCGAGGTATGTAGGTACAACTTCGGCATAATATCAGAAGCGGCCACTTCAATCGGCTCGATATTCATGTCCGCTACCGGAGCGCTATTTAAAATTGGCAGCTCGACTTCTAAGGCATTGGTCTCGATAAAAAACTCACGGACAGTACGATTGAGAGCTGCACGCGCATGTAATGCTTCTATAGTTACACTGGGTTTCCAAGTCATTAGTTAATGCCTTTTATTTTAAACATAAAAAAAGGAAGCCTAAGCTTCCTTCTTCTTTACCGACTAAAACTACTCACGTAATTATTTAGCACGGCTCACGTATTCGCCTACGCGAGTATCGATACGTAATAGCTCACCGATTTCGATAAATAACGGTACACGAACCATAGCGCCAGTTTGCATAATTGCTGGCTTAGAACCACCCTGAGCGGTATCACCTTTAAGACCAGGATCTGTTTCCGTCACTTCAAGATCGATGAAGTTAGGAGGCGTGATGCTTAAGATCGCGCCATTAAACAAGGTCACTTCGTAAACCTGCTGTTCTTTCAGCCAGTTCTTGTTTTCACTGATCGCTTCTTCTGATGCAGGATGCTGTTCGAAAGAACCATCTGTCATCATGAAATGCCAGAATTCACCATCGCTATAAAGGTATTCCATTTCGAGGTCCATGACATCGGCACCTTCCAACTTCTCACCCGACTTGAAAGTTCGCTCCCAAGTACGACCATTTTTCAGGTTCTTCAACTTCACTCGGCTAAAGGCCTGGCCTTTACCCGGTTTAACGTATTCGTTTTCTACGATGGCACAAGGATCGCCATCCAGCATTACTTTAAGACCTGATTTAAATTCGCTGGTAGAATAATTAGCCATGAGACCCTCGCCAAGACAATAATGGGGTTCAGCACATCTGCCCCCAGAAAAAGAGCTATGATAACCGAAACCCCGTTAGTGATCGAATCTTTAACCGATATTAATATTGTCCCTGCTCAATCTAGTGTGCAACCGCAGGCAGAACAGAGCTGGAATCAGGTACTCGCCGGGGCAACCAAAGGCGTTAAGAGCTTACTCGACCAACTCGATTTATCGGTATCAGACCTCAATGATCGCCAACAGGCCTGCTTAGATTTTCCTCTTTTAGTTCCTCAACCTTTTATCGACAAGATGGAAAAAGGCAATGCCAGTGATCCACTGCTATTGCAAGTATTACCTCAGAGTTCAGAACTGGAACCAGCTGAAGGATTTATTAATGACCCCTTAGCTGAAAAACACAGCAACTTACAAAAAGGCCTTATCCACAAATACCATGGGCGAGTATTAGTGCTGCTAAGCACTGGCTGTGCAGTGAATTGTCGCTATTGCTTCCGTCGCCACTTTCCCTATCAAGAAAATCGTATTGGTAAAAATGATTGGCAAGCCATACTCGACTACGTTGCTAAGGATAATTCGATAGAAGAACTTATTTTGAGTGGCGGCGATCCTTTAATGCTTAATGATCAACAGCTTGGAAAATTCATTAAACAAGCTGAAGCCATTCCTCACTTACAGCGTTTACGCATTCATACCCGTTTACCCGTAGTAATTCCACAACGCATTACCCCTAAATTTGTTGAAATTTTACAATCCACTCGCTTCGACTGTGCCATAGTACTCCACATCAATCATAGCTATGAGCTTGATGAGAAACTGATCTTGGCGCTATCGAATTTACGCAAAGCCGGTATAACTTTATTAAATCAAGCCGTCTTATTACGCGGTATAAATGATTGCCTTAGTGATCAGACTGAATTGAGTAAGGCGCTCTTTAAAGCGGGGGTATTACCTTATTACCTTCATTTATTAGATAAGGTAAAGGGGGCTCATCACTTTGAGGTAAGCGAGAAAGATGCGCAATTACTACACCAGCAACTACTATTAAATTTGTCAGGCTACTTGGTGCCCAAACTGGTTCGCGAAGAATCTGGTAAAGGCAGTAAAACCCCAGTACCAATGCGACCTTAGGGTAAGTAAGTACTAGCAGCGGAAAATTAAACAGGTTAATCTGTTACAGAATTTTAATGGGTCAGAGAAGATCCGCTATAATTGATATTATATTCCTAGTTAATACACAATCAGTTTGGTTAAAAGAAGGCATGGACAGCACAAAAACGCCGATTAAGCTTCATATACCTAGCCCAACTCAACAGCAGCTCTCTTTTTGCCCTGCTAATGTTGAAGGTATTACCAATTGGGCCAAAAGCCTCCCTATGGCCAATACAGGGGAAGCTGCGAGACAGTTGTATCAAGCCATTCGTGAATTGAACCAGCTGCATGCAGACCCTTTGTTACGCTTTAAGCTGCTTGAGGTTATGCGCCCCTATATCTATTCAATCGGTACGTTATTAGCTAAGCACTTCCTACAAACGTCTGTTTCATTAAACGAACGTCAACTGAAAATTGCAAATCTTAGCCAGTCATTACAAACGCATCTAGCCACTGGCTATAAGCTGGTTGTTGCCAATAGCATCGCGTCACTATCGCCGGTTGATAAGCCTTCAAAAATTGTAACAACTTCTATTCATAGAGCCATTACGGATACCACCAGTACGATACTCAGAGCCTTTCAATTATATTGCCAGCCTCCAGAACGTTCTTGGTCTGAAATCAATCAATTATTTCTGCTGGCAGAAATGCGTCAGCTGGAAAATTTTAAGGTTAACGATACTCAGAATCGTTATCTTAGTACTTCGAATATTACTTCAGCTTTCATTCGTGCGCACTTACTCGGCACAGCGAAGCCTAATAACTTACGCCAACAAGATCTCATTCAACTCTATCATGCGACTGAACTTTGGGCCGATAGAGTCCAGATTACAAACTGCGATGATGAATCTGCATTATTTATTATTAACCTTCACCGAGATAAAGTGGCTCAATACCGCCAACACCTTCGTGATGAACAGAAACCGTTATTTCGCAGCTTAAATACTGAAGTTTTAGTTCAAGAACTTAAGTCCTACGCAGCCAATCCTCAAGGCCCAAGCAATATTACTGTGCCGGGTAAGATGAGTGATAACTTGCTTACCCATTCGATTCAGGCTTGGGGAATCCATTGGCAACGCTCATTCCGTCGCATGCCAACCGACGGCCAGTTAAGGCTTTGTATTGGCTTAAGCGCTACCCATTATTATATTGCGGGCAAAAAAGATTTTGAGAAACTGCAAGCCGATTTGCGCCCCACAGAATCAATAAAGAATCACGAACCGGCAATCGATACAGGTCATCGATCCAATAACGATGTCTGGGCCGGAGCCTTTGATGCAGGCGGCGCGGTTATTCCAGAAAATAACAACCTTGAAATCAGTACCATTGATTTCATTAACAAGCATCAAAAAGAAGAAGAGCCTGATAACAGCACTAAATATCCGGCTCATAACGTCAGTCTAATCAATACCAGCCCGGGTGGTTATTGCTTGCACTGGACCGGGGAACTACCCGCCAGTATTCAAGCTGGTGAAATATTAGGCATTCAAGAAACCGGTGTCCGACATTGGGCGATTGGTGTTATTCGCTGGATTCGTCACTTGGGTAAGTCAGGAACTCAACTTGGAATTGAACTTCTTGCGCCAAAAGCTGGAGCTGGCGCTGCGCAACTACTACAAAAGACAGGGCAAAATGGCGTATTTATGCGCTCGTTATTATTACCGGCGATTAAAGCGATCGCCCAGCCAGCCACGTTAATCCTACCTAGAATGCCATTTCGCACCGGTAATAAAATAGAATTGCTGCATGCGGAAACCAGTGGTCGTCAGCAATTGACTAAGCGTATAATATCGACCAATAGCTTTAGTCAATTCCAATTCCGCAGCAGTGGTGTAAAGCCCAGTCCTCAAGCCTTAGAAAGCGATAATAATTTAAAGGATGACGACTTTGATTCACTGTGGAATAAACTATAACGAAGCATTGTCTTAATACGTGAACTTGTTTACATTTCATCCCTATTAATTAGCCGCTGTACCATTATAATCGGCATATACGTACCAGAGTCCCAAATTACATGCCGTCCACCAGTCGCGATACATTGCACTTACTATTGTTAACTCATGATCAAAATGATGCTGAAGGACTGGTTAGTTTATTACGTAATTCTGGTCGTGCAACTCGCGCTCACATGGTTTCGTCGATTACCGATTTCACCGATCAAATTCAAGATAAAACTTGGGACCTCGTCTTAGCAGAGCCAAACGCTCAAGACATCGACCCGAAAGAATTATTCAAACAGATAAAACGCCTCGATAAAGATTTACCGGTTATCATTCTCGCGGAAGACGTTGACCCAATGCAGCTGGAATTTTATCTCAAGCTCGGCGCGTGCGATTTAGTACCCGAAGATGAAAGTAACTTATTATCTATGGTTATTCAACGAGAGCTGAGTAACTTAAATAGCCGCCGCGCTTTACGAACCACTCAAGTAAAACTGCGTGATGCTGAAAAGCGCTGCCAGTCCTTATTAGAAAGCTCGAAAGATGCTCTGACTTATATTCACGATGGTATGCATATTTATGCTAACCAAGCGTATTTAGATTTATTTGGCTATGACAGTGTTGATGATCTTGAGGGCATGCCAGTTATGGACATGGTCGCAAGCCGTGATCAAGACAATCTTAAAAAGTCCCTTAAAAGCTTTTTAGTCGCTGGGGGCAGTGTCGACCTCAAATATAGCGGCGTTAAAACCGACAATACTGAAATTCCAATTACTATGTCACTATCATCTGCTACTTATGCAGATGAGTCATGCACTCAGATCGTCATTCGTGCAAATTCTGATAGTTCGAATTTAGAGGCTAAGTTAAAAGAATTTAGCAGTCGAGACTTATTAACCGGCCTCTACAACAAACCCTATTTTATGGACAGCCTAGAATCTGCTGTTGATCGCGCAGTTCTAAAAGGTAATGTTGGCGCCGCCATTTACATTAATGTCGACCGCTTTGGTCGGGTTAAATCTCAAGTCGGTATTAATAACGCCGACTCTATTCTGTTCAGTGTGGCGGATTATTTGAAATCTGCCATCGAAGAAGGCGATACCCTAGCGCGTATTGGTGAAGATATTTTTGCTTGGGTACGCCCTAATATTAATGCCGAACAAGCCCTAGCAGTTTCAGAAAAGTTTCGTGATGGCATTGAGCACTTGGTTATTGATGCTAATTCACAAACGGTCACTATTACGGCCAGTATTGGTGTCGCGCTCATTAATGATAGCTGTAGTGACCCTAGTGATATTATACAGCGTGCACACCAAGCTGCTGATGCCGTTCGTAACGAAGAAGGGCATGAAAAAGGCAATGGCGTTCACCTTTATGTCGCCGAAGAAGTCGCTCCAGATAATACCGAAGAAGGAATCGAGAAGCAGGTAATAGCCGCTCTAAAAGCCAGTTCTTTCAACCTGTTATTCCAACCACTTATTAATTTGAAGGGAGAGGAGCAAGAGCATTACGAAACCTTACTTCGTCTTCCTCAATCGAATGGCGAAGAATTATCAGCCGGTGAATTCCTCAATGGCTTTGCCATTAGTGAAGACTTAAAACGTAAAATTGACCGCTGGGTAATATTGCATTCAACCAAACTCTTAAGTGAACACCGTCAACAGAATTTAAAGACCCGCTTATTTGTGAATCTCAGCGCTGCATCGCTCATGGATGAATCTCTATCTAGCTGGATTGGCGTAGCACTGAATGCCGCCAAACTTGAAAGCGATTCGGTAATTTTTCAATTTAATGAGGAAGATGCCACTAAGTTTTTAACCCAAGCTCAGACCTTCACTGCTGACTTAAAAGCGAAAGGCTATTCTTGCGCGTTATCACGCTTCGGCTGCTCATTAAAACCTTTCCAAGCCCTAAAACACCTATCGATTGATTACATTAAAGTCGATGGTTCATTCACCCATGAACTGAACCAACCGGAATCTTTAGAAACACTGAAGCAAATGCTCGCAGAGCTGCATGAGCAAGAACTTAAAACCATCGTACCCTTAGTAGAATCGGCGTCTGCAGTCGCCTCTTTATGGCAACTCGGGGCCCACTTTATTCAAGGTTATTACGTTCAAGCACCTCAAGCTGGCATGGCCTACAACTTCTCTGACGACGACGAATAGTCTTCACTGCGCTTTGTACTGCTTACAAGGCGCATTTCTGCTACAATTCTTGCAAACTATCTTCACCCTTATTATTGATTAGGGCTGTGTGAAACAGCTCTCTATAAGTGAGACTTTAAAATGCCAGAATATCGCAGTAAAACCTCTACTGGCGGCCGTAATATGGCCGGCGCTCGTGCCCTTTGGCGTGCCACAGGCATGAAAGACGATGACTTCTCTAAGCCAATCATCGCCGTTGCTAACTCCTTCACTCAATTCGTTCCAGGTCACGTTCACCTGAAAGACATGGGCCAATTGGTTGCTCGTGAAATCGAAAAAGCCGGTGGCGTAGCGAAAGAATTCAATACCATCGCCGTTGATGACGGTATCGCCATGGGTCACGACGGCATGCTTTATAGCTTGCCAAGCCGTGAGCTAATCGCTGATTCTGTTGAATACATGGTTAACGCTCACTGCGCCGATGCCATCGTATGTATCTCTAACTGCGACAAGATCACCCCTGGAATGCTGCTTGCGTCTTTGCGCTTAAACATCCCTGTGATTTTCGTATCTGGCGGCCCAATGGAAGCGGGTAAAACCAAGCTTTCTGAGCACAAGCTCGATCTAGTGGATGCCATGGTTATTGCCGCTGATGATGAAGCGTCTGACGAGAAAGTTGCAGAATACGAGCGTAGCGCTTGTCCTACCTGTGGCTCTTGCTCGGGCATGTTCACCGCCAACTCGATGAACTGCTTGATGGAAGCGTTAGGCTTAGCCCTTCCTGGTAATGGTTCTACCTTGGCAACGCATGCCGACCGTGAACAGCTATTTTTAGAAGCTGGCCGCACAATTGTTGCCAATGCTAAACGTTATTACGAAGAAGATGATGAATCGGTATTGCCGCGTTCTATCGCCAACTTCAAAGCTTTCGAAAATGCGATGTCATTAGATATCGTAATGGGTGGTTCGACCAATACCATTCTTCACCTATTGGCTGCTGCTCAAGAAGCCGAGCTCGATTTCGACTTAAAAGACATCGACCGTCTTTCTCGCGTTGTTCCTCAACTGTGTAAAGTAGCGCCAAACTCACCGCTGTATCACATGGAAGATGTTCACCGCGCGGGCGGTATCTTCGGTATCTTAGGTGAAATCGATCGCGCCGGGTTATTGCATAACGACTTACCAACGGTGCATAGCAAGACCATGACCGAAGCGTTGGATAAGTGGGATATCATGCGTAATCCAACGCCTGAAGTGATTGAGTTCTTTAGAGCGGGACCTGCTGGTATTCCAACTCAGACGGCCTTTAGCCAAAGTACACGTTACCCAACAGTCGATGGTGACCGTGAGAATGGTTGCATTCGCTCTATCGAAAATGCCTACTCTTTAGAAGGCGGTCTAGCGGTTCTTTATGGCAACATTGCTCTAGATGGTTGTGTTGTTAAAACAGCAGGCGTTGATGAATCCATCCACGTATTTCACGGTAAAGCGAAAATCTTTGAGTCTCAAGATAGCGCGGTAGCGGGCATCTTGGCGGATGAAGTAAAAGAAGGCGATATCGTCATCATTCGTTACGAAGGTCCTAAAGGCGGTCCTGGTATGCAAGAAATGCTATACCCAACGTCTTATCTGAAATCGAAAGGCCTGGGTAAAGCCTGTGCGTTATTAACCGATGGCCGCTTCTCGGGCGGTACTTCAGGTCTTTCTATCGGTCACTGTTCTCCAGAAGCGGCTTCTGGTGGTGCCATTGGCTTGTTAGTAGAAGGTGATGAAATCATCATTGATATTCCTAACCGCAGCATCAATGTTCAGTTGACTGATGAAGAGCTATCTCATCGTCGTCACGAGCAAGATAAGAAGGGCTGGAAGCCTGTTGCTGAACGTCCTCGTAAAGTTACGACGGCATTGAAGGTCTACGCTAAGTTCGCAACCAGTGCTGATAAAGGCGCCGTTCGCGATAAAAGTCTTTTAGATTAATCATAGTCCGACGCGATTATTAGAGAGTGCTATTCTCTAATAATCGCTATGTTTTAAATGCAAAATTACAAGGAACAAGTATGTTGCAACCGCTGTTAATAGCCATACTGATAGGTACATTCGCTTTATCCTCTGGCTGCGCGAGTAAACGTCTCGCAAATCATGATCAACTAGATCAGATTGCTTTAGAAAAAGCCGCTCAATTTGCCGGTAATTCTGAGCGCGCCCTTGTTGAAGCCGAAGTTAAATACGAAGCGGCCGTCAATGCCGATATGAACTTCTATTCCCCTTTGCATATGAAACAAGCGACGGAGGCTTTAGCACAAGCCCGCAGCTATGAAATAAAAGGCCAAAAGAGCGATACAATTATCGCCTCATCTCAAGTTATCTCTTTACTACAACTTGCCAAGCAAAATAAGCAAAAGGTGGATATCACTCTACAGCCAATATTGCAGCAAAAGTTAATTCTCGAAGAACTCAATAGTCCTCGTGTATTGCCCACTGAATTTAATGAGCAGTTAGAATCGATAAAAGATTTAATTACCAAGATTGAAAGTGGTGACAAAGATTTCAATACCAATCTGATGGATCCAATTCTGAAAGATTTACAGCAGTTAGAAATTGACACACTGCTAACTATTCATTGGCAGCCAGCGAAGAAAACCCTCGACAAAGCGGAAGATGAAGACGCCGATGATCATGCTCCTAAAAGCTTTATTATTGCCGAAGAGCTCGTCGCACAGGCCGAAATAGAAATAAATAAAAATTACAAAGATCGTCAGCTCGTTGAGGAAAAAGGTTTAGCCGCCTTACGATCAGCCCAACACGCATTATATTCAGCTCGAGAAGCTGAAGCGCTGGTTAGCCTCGACAATAAGCGCGCCGAAGATGCGGTGCTAACGTTTGAGCGTTTATTAGCTCAAATTGGAACCGCCCTCAAAGCTGAAGACGTACGTCACATGGCCATTCAAGATCAAGCCAGTGCTTTAGCACAGTCTGCGGAAACTCAGGCCAATCGACTAATCGCCCCTTTACAAGCACGTATTAAAGAACTAGAAAAACAAATCGCGCTCGTTCAGTCACCGTTGATTGAAGAGACTGCTATCAATGAAACAAGCGCTATTGCAGAAGAAGCACTTATGGTTGAAGAAGCACCGGTAGTTGAAGAAGCACTTGTGGTTGAAGAAGCACCGGTAGTTGAAGAAGCTCCTGTGGTTGAAGAAGCTCCTGTGGTTGAAGAAGCTCCTGTGGTTGAAGAAGCACCCGTGGTTGAAGAAGCACCCGTGGTTGAAGAAGCACCCATGGTTGAAGAAGCACCAGTGGCTGAAGAAACACCGGCAGTTGAGAATACAACAGAAAAATAAGATCGTTACTCTATGATAGGCGTGAACAATATTTCTTTATTTACTCGCTTAGCATAGAGTAATCCATGCCTTTAATTTTAAGCCCTCGATTAATATAATCACCGACATCAATACCAAAAGCCCCACTACGAAAAACCCCTTTCGCTTGATATTTATTACCTTCGGAATCTTCAGGATTTTGCGACAAATTAATAATATTTTCTGGCTGAGGATCTTTATTCTTATCTAAAACCATAATAACCTTTGGCCGTAACTGATAGCCTTTATCATGGGAAAGAATGATCCCCACTTCACCATTTTTCATTTCCATCAAATAGCCCGGCGGGTAAAGACCAATCATCGCGATGAATTTTTGCGCAGCATCAGCATCGAACTGAGTACCTTTATGCTTGTTAATAATGCGCAATGCATCCAGTGAAGATAAACCTTTTTTATAACAGCGATCACTCGTCATCGCATCATAAGCATCGACAATCGTTACTATCCGTGTGAATAGAGAAATCTTACTTGCATCAATGCCTCTGGGATAACCTTTTCCATCTAAACGTTCGTGATGGTTATAAGCAACATCAACTGCCCCAGGATATATATCGCTTCGCTCCATCAGCAGTTTTTTTGCATAGATCGTATGCTTAGCCATTTCAGAAAATTCGGCAGCGGTTAACGGGCTAGGTTTATTTAATATCTCATCAGCAACATTCAATTTACCGATATCATGTAATAATGCACATATACCTAGATTTTCTAATTCCCACCGCTCCATTTCCATATGACGACCCAAAGCAATCGCAAGCAATGAAACATTAATTGAATGCTCAGCGGTATAGTCATCCGTATTTTTTAGTCTTGTTAGCCATAGTAATGCATTGGGGTTTTGCATTACTTTATTAACACATTCACTAACAACACCATGCGTTTCTTCGGTTGATAACGCCTGGCCCAGTTGAACGCTAGAAAACAATAGTTTTATATGACTTTTAGCAGCTTGATAGGTTCTATTAGCATCACTCAATTCGGAGGCAATATTTTGTTTTTCTGCGTATCGAGTTCGCTTTACCTGTTTAGTTTTTTTATTGGGTTGTATCTCTAACCATTCTTCTTCACTAACCTCGACAATAACGAAATTACAGCACTCTCGTACCATTTCTAAATCATCTTGGCTTTCTAGAATAAATCCTTGAAATAAAAATGGTGACTCTGACCAAGGGCAGTCGAGTTCAGCGATATACATTCCAAGACTAAGTTGGTTTACATCAAGCTGTTTACGCTTGAGTACTTTATTAACCCGATAGCGATCACGACTTGATGCCTTGGCTGACTTAAACAAAATTAAGAACTCCGATCCACTTCTTACTTTTATTATTATAATGCGTGAGACACAATGTATTTTTATTAATAATTATTTATTAGAAATAATTAGAGCTTGAGCTCTAATACTCAACATCAGTTCACTATCGTCACTACCATATTTATATTTATTATTAATTACAAGCAAGTTATTCAGTTATTCATCGCCAATTACCATATTACGCCCTGCCTCTTTTGCCCGATACAAATATTCATCGGCCTGATTTAGCATTGCATTAATAGTGTCTAATTTAATATTAGTAACACCGGCACTGAAAGCGACTCTTAGAATATCACTTTCATTAACATCAATTATTTGCGAAGCGACATGTTGCTTAAAACCATCAACTAAACTCACTACTTTTTCATTACTCAGTCCTGGCACTATAACGCAGAATTCTTCTCCACCTATGCGAGATACCAAAAACCGCCCTAATGAATTTTCTAATGCATTAGCAAAAAATTTAAGCACAACATCACCAGCCTCATGGCCATATTCGTCATTGATCGATTTAAAATAATCTAAATCTAGAGTAACCAGTGCTAACTCGGTATTCTTTTTATTTGCTTGCTTTAAAAGAATTTCGCCCTGTTCACAAAAATAGCGACGGTTATAAAGAGAGGTTAAGTAATCACGGTTAGCTTGATCTTGAATTTTATGCAGTTGTTCTAAAGATTCTATGTTATTGGTTATGCGGCAATAAAATTCTTCTTGTTGAAAAGGCTTATTAAGAAAATCATCTGCTCCATTTTTAATAAATTTAATCGACAATAAGCCACCATCCTCTCCGGACAATCCAATAATAATCATGTCAGATTTTTCGTGCTGTCGTCGAATAGCTTGCACCAATTCAAAACCATCCATATTGGGCATATTGTAATCAGTGATTACCATCTTAATATCAGAGTTGTTTTTTAATTGAGTAAGCGCCTCAACTCCATCTTCGGCTTCTAATACTTGATATTTGTGAGCGGTTAATAAGCGGACAATATGTTTTCGATATTGTTTAGAATCCTCGACCACCAATACTTGTAACTGTTGATTTTTATACAATCGATTAAGCATATTGATCGCATATCGATAAGAATAGCGGCTTTCTTTTACGACATAATCAACAACCCCCTGCTTTACCAACCCCTCTCGACGTTGCTCATCGTAGCTCCCTGTTAAAACCACTACAGGAAACTTCTCTTCGAGTAAGAAATCGACCATTTCACCATTAGGGGCGTCTGGTAATGCAAGATCAATGATGCCGGCAAACAACTCGTCCTTATGCTTCAGGTACAAGGCCTGCGCTTCTTTCATTGAAGTAGCGAATATAGGTTCTAAAATTAAAGATTGTTTTGCTAGATGCTTTAGAATTTTGAGGATGACAGTACTGTCTTCGACAATGAGGACTTTGTTTTTCATAGTGTTTCTCAGCTGATCATTACTTTAAGTGTAGATCAGCTGAGTCACTTTATAGCTTAGATATGTAACAATTTTCTTGGCCAGAGCTTATGCCGCAATCAGGTCTTTTACCTTCTGTTCAATGATGGATCGTATTTCACGAAAACGCTCTGGATTTTCATGTTTAGGATCTGGTATGCCCCAGTCTAAGCGATGCTTAGCTTTGATCATCGGACATTCATCGCCACAGCCCATGGTAATGGCGTAGTCAAAATCCATACCGGCAAATTCAGAAAGTGGCCTGGAGTCATGTTTTGCTAAATCATAGTCCAGCTCTGCCATGAACTCGATCGCTCTAGGATTAACCGTGCCTGAAGGCTTACTACCTGAGCTATAAGCTTCGATTTGCCCTTGGCCATGAATGATGGCAAAGGCTTCTGCCATCTGACTGCGACAGGAATTTTCAATACAAACAAAAATAACACGTTTCATAATTAGTGCTCCTAAGCTAATGCACGACGTTCAAAACTTGGCCGTGTCTTATTTACCAGTGCAACGAGCGAAAGCATTACAGGTACTTCAACTAATACCCCAACAACCGTCGCTAACGCCGCTCCTGAATGTAAACCGAATAAGCTAATCGCCACCGCTACCGCTAATTCAAAAAAGTTTGATGTGCCAATCATGCACGCTGGTGCAGCAATATTATGGGGTAAGCGCCAGAAATACGCCCAACCATAGGCAATGGCAAAGATGCCATAAGTTTGTATTAATAAAGGAATCGCGATTAAGAATATTGTTTGTGGCTGCTGTATGATCGTCGGCGCTTGAAAGCCAAACAGTAATACGACGGTTGCCAATAAACCAATGATTGACCAAGGCTTTAATTGCGCAACAAAGTTCGTTAAGCGTTGATGATCCGCTTGCTTCGTAACTAACAAGCTACGGGTAATAATGCCTGCTATCAGTGGTAAAACAACATACAGAAGCGTTGATAAGAATAGCGTCTGCCAAGGTACTTCAATATCACTCACCCCTAATAACCAACCTGCGATAGGAGCAAAGGCAAAAACCATAATGACATCATTCACAGAAACCTGAACCAAGGTATAGTTCGCATCACCTTTCGTTAACTGGCTCCAGACAAATACCATGGCAGTACACGGAGCAACACCCAATAGAATCATGCCAGCAATATATTGCTGAGCATCTTCAGGGGATACCCAATCGGCAAACAGTCCCTCAAAGAAAAGCCAGCCTAGTGCAGCCATGGTAAAGGGTTTAACTAACCAGTTAATCACCAGTGTCATCACTAAACCTTTTGGCTTTTTACCGATGTCTTTAATCGCTGAAAAATCGACCTGAATCATCATAGGATAAATCATTAACCAAATGAGCACCGCTACAACTAAGTTCACATGCGCAAATTCTATCCCCGCGACCACAGCAAAGAGATCTGAGAATTGAGTGCCTAAAAGAATACCGGCGAGGATACTTAATAAAACCCATACCGATAAATAACGTTCAAATAACCCCATGATTATTTCCTAATAGTGATAAATAATGATTTGTTAGCAGCACTGCTGCAGACGTTCAGGACGATCGCCCATATTCAGTAAGCGATGGCTTAACTCAGATAGATCTTGCTGTGTATTGGCCTGCACTATGATGTTATGAACCCAGTCTTCTAACCGTGATGACAAGCGGTAAAATACCCACTGACCACGGCGTTCTGTTTCCAATAATTCTATTTCACGCAGCAGTGCAAGATGACGAGAAACTTTGGGCTGACTTAATTCAAGGGCAGCCATCAGCTCGCAAACACACAGCTCATGCTCTTTCTGAATCAGTAATAAACTTTGCAAGCGAGTATGGTCGCTAAGGGCTTTGAATAACTCTAGAGGGGACACGGTCACTCACCTAGCTTATATATGGAAAAACAAATATACGCTTTCCCATATATAAATCAAGACTAAAAAGAATGACTGATGTTTTGACAAATCAAGCTTAAAGTTGAATACACCTAAACCTTGAATCGTTGCACGGTGCCTTGTAAATCAGATCCTAATTTCGCCAGCTCACCGCTGGCTTGAGCCGCTTGATTAGCCTGTTCGTGGCATACGTGAGCCAGCTCGTTAATGCGCACAACATTACGGTTAATCTCTTCCGAGGCATAACCTTGCTCTTTAGCAGCCGTGGCTACCTGAGTATTCATGTCGCTGATATTAGAGATATTGTCATAAATAGAATCTAAAATTTGCCCTGACTCAGAGACTTTCTCAATCCCCGTTTGAGCACGATCACGAGACCGGGTCACTGTCTCGACAACCTCAGCAGTGCCTTTTTGGAATTGGTTGATATTTTCTCGAATCGATTCTGTTGATTCTTGTGTGCGACTAGCCAGTGTCCGTACTTCATCCGCAACCACGGCAAAGCCTCGCCCTTGCTCACCTGCTCGTGCGGCTTCAATCGCGGCATTTAACGCGAGTAAGTTGGTCTGTTCGGCAATCGCACTAATGGTTGATAAAATTTCACCAATGCTTTCACTATTCTGCTGCAGTTCTTCAATGGCATGAGTCGCGCCTTCAACTTCTTGGTTAAGCAGCTCGATTTCTTTTCTTGCATCCTCCGATACGGTTTTTCCTCGACCAATTTCATTCGTCACATCGCCAACAGCAGAGGCTGCGGTATTAGCATTCTCGGCAATGCTCTGAATAGTCGCCGTCATTTCATTGATAGCCGTTACTGCCTGTTCAATCTCAAGCTGTTGTTGCTCACTTGCATCCCCCACTTCTTTAGTAATACATGACATCTCTTCTGATGCTTGAGCCACTTGTATGGAACCATCTTTCACCTGATTAACAGTATCGCGTAAGCTGGAAATTAAGGCATCAAATGACTTAGAAAGAATTCCGACTTCATCTTTTGATATATGATTGACCAGCTGGGTTAGATCTAAATCTTCTGCAATATCATGTATACGCTCAGTAATAGACTGAACTGGACGGTAAATAGCCCGAGAAATCATAGTCATGAGTCCAGAGATTAATACAAAGATTAATACAATAATGGTTGTTAATGTTGTATAGACATTAACTGTTGCTTGTTCAATTTCTACATTGACAAACTCAGTCAGCACAGTAAAAGATTCCGAAGATTGGTGTATCGTCTTACGCAATTCTCCTAATAGACCTGACGTTTCATTAAGACCTAATTCGATTTCTTTGGCCGTTAAATTATTAAAGTCTGAACGATATACCGCGATTTTATTTTTCATTGCATCAATCGCATCAGGCTGAAGAACATCTAATGCAGCATTAAATTTGTTATAATTATTTTCAAACTTAGCCAAGTATTTGTCATCACGGCGTAACATAAAGTCTTTTTCGTTTCGGCGCAGCATTAGCATATGGAATAATAATTCATATTCTCCCGATGCTTTCGCCAAAGTTTCTATCTCATGCACCGCGGCTCTTAAAGAACCATATAAACCACTTTTCGAATCAAGGCCGATTTCAGTTTGTAATATAACGAGCTGCTTGAAAATATCACCATAGCGGGCAACCAGAGCGGAAAGAGTCTCTGTCTCACGACTATTCAACCCTTGAGCGACAAGTGAGCCTTGTAAGGCTTTAATTTCTGTTTGCATATGACTAACTTTTTTGGCGAACTTATCGCCATACTTAGTATCTTTACGAGCAAAGAAATCTTTCTCATGCTTTCGTAAATTCAATGCATCAGTACTTAATTCTTCTTTGAGTAATAAAATATTATTTAATTGTTCAATTCGATTGAATTCATAAATGCTGACAGACGTAGTTAATACCAAACCTGATATAACGCAAATCAATATGATTAAGTGTTTATTCTTAATGCTAACATTATTAAGAAAGTCCATTTTGCTACCCTAGAATAAATTTACATCTATTGAGTATAGGAGAGTCTTTTAAGAAGGGGGGAGTTATGACGAGCTTATTTGTTCTTGCTTCTTTTTATAACAAAAAGAAGCAAGAACATTCAGAAATATAATTGTGAGTTGTAGCGTACTAGAAGTTAATCGCTAAGCCTAAGCTTACATTACGCCCTGGTTGCGGCGCTTGCTCTTTAACGAAAGAAGTATGCTGACGAACCTCTTCATCCAGCAAGTTATTTGCTTTTAAATCAATACGATATTCACTTTTCGCTAACAATGCTTGATAGCTCAGACCCATGCTTACTAAGTCATAGCCTAGGCTCACTTCTTCATTTTCTGCAACTTGATCTTGCTTTTGTACTTGCTGCCATTGGCCATAAAGTATCAAGTCGGTAGGCATTGAGAACATAGCTAACGTTGATAGTTCAAATCCTAAGCCGATACGATCAGCAGGAATTCTAGGTAGATCATCTGCGCGGACACGATCAGCCATGGCCGTTAATGTCATACCATTTACCACTTGATAAGCCAGATTCAACTCACCACCGACAAACGTGGCATCTTGCTGCACATATTGATATAAACCAAATTCATCGACTTCCGTGCCGCTATTTTGAGCATAAATAAAGTCAGAAATTTGGTTTTGATAAATATTCAACGCCGTTGTCAGGTCCCCTTGCGTTTTACGAATTCCCACTTCAAAGTTCAATGCTTGCTCAGCTTCCAAATCTGGATTACCCACATCAAAAGTTTGTGTGGCTGCGTGGGCACCACAAGAGAATAATTCTTGTGTCGATGGCGCTCGTTGAGCAGAGGTGACCGCCGCCGTTAATTGCCAATCATCTGCATTTGAAATCGCAAAATCACGCACTACACCAAAAGATAAGCTATGAGTATTAAAGTCTTTATCTTGATATTGGTCCACACTCAGACCAAAATTCGACGTTGAGCTAGAGCAGTCTGCATGAATACTTTCTGGTTGATCAGGAGATAACTGCGTCTGCTCCAAACGCGCTCCTAATTCTAGACCCCAATTATCTAGCTGAGTTTTACCTAACCAAAACAAACCTAAATTCGTGCTATCTGTTTTAGGGACTGTGCTTTCTGAAGCGCCTCCCTCACCCACAGCTTTGAACGTATCTTGCCCAAATTGGAGGCCAACAACTTGAGAAATATTAGCCATAGGGGATAACAAAAACTCACTACGCCCCTCATAACCGTTTCGGCGAAACTTAGTACCCACAGCCCCATCTTCAATTTCATCATGGCGATAGTTATTAAAGCCTATGCGAAATTTGGCAGCCTCAATCCCCGCCATTGGCCGATCGAAACGACTGTCTAGATCGATACGCTGTTGACGCATTTCAATACGAGCACCGTCACTTTCATGTTGCTCGTGCTCTTCTTCGGTTTCACCTTCTGTATGTTCTTCATGATGAACATGCCCAGGTAAACCATATTCACTTTTACTTTCACTGACCGCGATACCGGCATAACCTGATGGGAAAACATAGCTCATGCCCAACGTAAGATTATTATTGAAAGAGACATCCGAGTTCGCTAATTTAGCTTCTGAAGCATGTTCCTCATGCTCTTCTTCGGTCTCACCTTCTTCATGTTCTTCGTGCTCTGCTAGCTCTGGAAGTTCATATTCATCACTGCGAAAATGACTTCCAGACAAGCGCCAGTGAACTTCATCCGTTTGACTCAGACTGACCGAACCTGAGTTATTAATACCTAAGGTTTTGCCTTGGTTCACTGAATCATACTGCAGTCGCAGTGCCGTCTCAGCTTCAGACTGAGAGCCTGACCGACCCGTTGGAACTCGTTCATCGACAACATTAACGACACCACCAAAAGCACCACTGCCATACATCAAGGTTGCAGGGCCACGCAGTACTTCAATTTTTGTTGCACTAAAAGTATCCGCATTAACACCATGATCTGGGCTAATACTAGAGGCGTCTAACGAATCGATACCATCTTGCAATACCTTAACTCGGGCTCCTGACATTCCTCGCACCACAGGGCGACCTACCGCAGAGCCGTAGCTGGAATTATTAATGCCGGGCTGTGCAGATAAGGTTTCTCCTAAATTAGATGCTCTTTGTCTATCTAGTGCTTCGTCAGTTAACAGCGTCGCCGGCTGAGCCATTTCATCCTGTCCTTGATCAAAACTATGAGCACTGATAACGACATTCTCTAGCTGAACGTTTTTATCGGATTCTGCTTCATTCGCGCTGGCGACCAATGGCGCTTGGCTCATGGCTAAAACGGATATTAATGTCGATACTGTGCCCATCGGCTTTGAGCTATATGATAACTTTTTCATTTACACTTTCTCTGACTGAGAGTCTCTAACTTACGAATACCCACGACAAATGACATAGCGCTAATCGTCGAATCAAGGGTATCGAAATCCAATACATACTAAGCAGCAACCATTAATCTAATGACTGATACTTCAATAAAAATAAACAACAGGGTATTAAATAGAGAAAACGAAAGGCGGGGCACGGCTACGCTGGCGATATTGACGGGCAAAAGGAAGAACTAAGGGCAAAAAGATTTCAGGAGCCTGGTCAACCAAGCTGGTTGGTAGACTGATGGCAAAAGGAATCAACCCTTCATCAATACCCTGACTCAATAAGCAATATTCACAATGCGCTGAACTACCCAAAGCATCACTATGATCAAGCTGATCATGCAAGCTCTGTATGGCCCCTGCCGCGATCAGCAAAAAACTGAGCAACATAGGCAGCTGCTTAGAACGCAGCCAGCGGGTGAATAACGATTTATCGATCAAGATAAACTACCTAATTAAGAGAGAAATACAATATTGATATATTATAAAATAACAGTTACAAACCATTTCGCACAAAGCTCTAACCAAAGTAAAGACGGTTATGAGCTAAGACAAAAGCATTACGAAAGAAAGACAGGGAGAAATTACAAATAGGCCATAAAGATGGCCTTTATTAATAAAATAGCCTTTAACGGCGATTCCAAGCAAGACATTCATCTAACGTTACACCTTTACCACCAAAGATGTCTAAGGCACTACCTATGGTCAAGTCGACCTTACCCTTAGACAAATCATTCACACGCTTCAGGTCATCTAAAGAGCGCGCTCCACCAGCATAAGTCACAGGAATAGTGGCATTCTGCCCCAGTAGAGTCACTAGCTCTTCATCAATACCGGCTTGTAAGCCTTCCACATCGGCTGCGTGAATTAAAAACTCATCACAGTGATTCGCTAATTCAGTCAGAGTTTTACTATCAACTGCGGTTTCCGTAACCGTCTGCCAGCGATCGGTCGCAATATTCCAACCAGAGTCAGTGCGGCGACAACTCAAGTCTAAAACTAAACGTTCTTTACCGGTTTCAGCTTTCAAGGCTTCTAACCGATTCCAAGAAAACTGGCCATTCTCGAAAAGATAAGATGTCACAATCACATGACTGGCACCTGCGGTTAAAAACTCAGCCGCATTACCTTGATTGACACCACCACCAAATTGCAGAGCATTCGGCCAAGCCGCTAAGGCTTTTAATACTTCTTCTTTATTGCCGGGGCCCAATGCAATCACATGACCGCCTTGTAAATCGTGCTGACGATATAAATCGGCGTAATAAGCCGCGTCGTACTGACTGACGAAATTAGTATCAGCACCTTGATCATTCAAGCTACCGCCAACAATTTGCTTAACCTGGCCTTGGTGTAAATCGATGCACGGACGAAACTGAGTCACATTAATACCTATAACGACAATCAATAAAAGGGATGAGCGATACCATTATATCGGATATTAAAAGCCAGTGGCAGCTTGTTCAGCTTAGGTTCAGCCAAGCTGAATTATTCTAGAGCCCTTACTGTATTAATAAGGGATGTTCTATGTCATTCAATAAAACAGCCATACTGACTCTCTCACTTGCGGCTTCCTTGCCGAGCTTGGCACAAGAGAATACCGACGAAGTCGTGGAGTTGGATGCCATCAAAGTTCAACACAAGGAAGAGTCCGCAACCGAGGTCACTCTTGATAAATTATTGAAAGTACCAGGAGCAGGCAACGACCCACTACAAGCGATTGCCAGCTTGCCTGGGGTGACGTTTGCTGGAGGTGATACTGCTGCCCCTGCCGTTAGAGGATCTTCTCCAGCGGATAACCGCTATCTAATAGACTTTATGCCAGTCGGTTATATATTTCACCTAGACAGTTCTAGCATCTTAAATGACAATTCATTAAAAGATTTCATGCTCGACTCAGCTGCCTTTGCGGCACAATATCACGATGCGACGGGGGCTGTAATTGCTGCCAATACTCGAGACCCTTATTTAGACCAGCCGCAAACGGTTATCGATTTAAGCTTGTTAAAAGCCAGCTTCTTTGTAGAGAGACAGGTCAATGAAAAACAAGCCTTCTATTTGTCTGCACGCCAAAGTTTGTTCCAGTATTATATTGAGAACTTTTTGGATGATGAAGAATTTAAACTCACTACGGTTCCTGAGTACTACGACTACCAAGGTAAATATCAATATACGATTTCCGATCAGGAAAGTATTAGTTTCAATATAATCGGGGCTAAAGATAAAGCCGGTATTTTGTTTGACGAGGATTCCGATGAAGTAAAGCAAGATCCAGGATTATCCGGTGGGGCAGAATTTTCTTCCTACTTTGATAGCCAAGGTATCGTTTGGGAAAAATATGATAACGAAGGCGGCAGCCGAGTTTCTTCATTTTCTCGCTTGTCTCAAGTATTCGACTTCTCTGTCGGCAGCAATATTGATCTCGATATTGTCACCACAGATTATTCATTACGAAATCAATGGTCATCCATCATCAGTCCACAGCATGAGCTTTTATGGGGCTTTGATTATACGTTGAAGAACATAGCCTTTGATGGTGTGTTTAAAGGACCACCCTGTGATGAGTTCCGTGTCGACTGCCGCTTAGTTGATGGCACCGAAACCATTACGGCTAAAGATTCATTAAGTATCAATAATTACGATGTTAATCTCGCAGATAACTGGGCAGTTACTCACTTTTGGACCTTAACACCGGGAGTTGCCATTGCCCACGACGATTATACTCAGCAAACGTTTATAGAACCTAAAATACAAAGTCGTTACGAATTTTCCGACGACTGGGCATTTACATCAGCTTATGGCGATTATCATAAACTGCCTGATGACTTTGGCAGCTATACCAAAGAATTTGGCAATCGAGACCTAAAACAAACCGAAGCAAGCCATTATGAAATAGGCATAGAAAATCAATTTGATGAAAGCTGGTTCTGGAAAATCGAAACCTATTACAAAGCGATGAACGAGTTAATCGTATCACGTCCTAGTTATGACAACTATCCGACCTTAACTCCGGAGCAGTATGAAGAGCTACCGCGCTATACAAATGATGGTGATGGTAGCGCTTGGGGATTGGAGTTTTTTGCCAACAAAACATTATCGGATAAATGGTACGGCTGGTTATCGGTTGCTTATTCAGAAACCAAACGCAAAAATAATCTTACTGGCGAAAACTTTAAATACGAATACGATCAACCTTGGATCATCAACCTAGTAAGCAGCTATCAAATCAATCCAATATGGCAGTTAGGGCTTAAGTGGCGCTATCAAAGTGGTCAGCTGGTGACTCCACTAATCGCGGCTAACCAAAATAGTGAAAACCCTGAACTCTACGATCCGGTATACGGCGAATTAAATTCTGAACGCTTGCCCGCGAGTCATAGCTTAGATGTTCGCGCTGACCGCACATTTCATTATGCGTCTTGGGATATGGATTTATACGTAGAGATTCTCAATGTTTATAACCACAGAAATGTAACTGGTTACTCCTATAGCGAAGCCGATTATAGCGTGAAAGAAAAAGAAGTGGGCCTACCTATGATGCCGTCATTCGGCATCAAGGCTAAATTTTAGATAAGTTGTTTCGTGCTGCGATAGTCGAACTCACTCTTATTATTTAGAGTGGGCTCGACTATCAGAGATCTGCTTCTGAAAATAATTCGTTAATGCTTCCGTTACGGATTTTTCTTCCGGTTGTAATTCCGTTTTCACTAAAATAATAAGCGATTGAGCATGTACATGTTCATCGCCATTAGGATGCGCAATAACGTCACCCTCTTTAGTCACATAGCCTAACGCCGTACCTAAATTTGCTTGAATTAAAGCGTTCACCACATCTGCCCAAGGCTCACCTTCAAGCCATACCGGATAGCGATGTGGATGATCGTTAGCACGAGTAAACATATCTTCGATAATAACTTCCGAGCCCGGAGCATCCATAGAACGCACAACAATCTCAGGATAGGAACGAATCGGTCTTAATACCGACTTCACTCCAAGGTCCTTCATCCGCTGACGGTTTTCATCCATCACACACTCGATCATCGCTTTATGGCAAACGTGTAATTCATTTAAACGATGCGCAACATCAAAGGTAAAACTATCACTATCGCTAGCGTATTCATTACGCGCTAATACCACGATATGCTTGGCTCTGTGCGCTCCAGCGCGCTTTAAATCCGCTGGATTACTTGGCGTACCATGCACGTGAACCGCCCCTAATTCACGAATACAATCCGGTAAGCCATCAGCAAAATCGATATTCAAAAGCTGTACCGGAATATCCGCATAATCTTTATTTTCACGGATCTGAGTAATCAAACGAATAAAATAATTCTCACGATTATATTTTGGCGAGTTAATGATTAGGATGTGCTCTTCCATATTCCAATTCCAATGTCCGGTGCGAATTTTTTCACGGCGTGCGATGCGAAAATCAACGTAGTCGCTGATCAAAAACGTCATCAAGGTGATACCACAAAGATACATCAAACCAATCGTCGCGGCTTGACCCATAGGCGTTGTCGGAGAAAGATCTCCAAAGCCAACCGTGGTGAGTGTTGTTAAGGTTAACCATATCCCCAGCCAAAGGGTCATACCTTCAAGGTAAACCATCAGACTCGAATGCGTAGCAATCAATACCAGCATAACCGAAGCAGTACGCAGTACTGCGCGCTTAATAGTTTTATCCGTTTGATACACCGCGTGACGAACACGCCGTTGATGGCGAATAAAGCGAGTGAACTTGCTCAATAGCCTTCCTTAATGAAATCTTCCATAATTATCGCCCTAATCCTCCAATCATGAACTGGATCATCTCTTGGCGCCAAGCTTCTATTTCTTGATCATCAGTGATGTCTTTAGCTGCAACTTTTTTAATCGTTTCAACTAACATCGCTGTCACCAAATTCGCCGCAACACGACTGTTCATTGTCGAGCGTAAAAAGCCTTTCTCAATACCATTTTTCATATACTGCTCGGTGAACTGAGCAAACACAGATAACAAGTGCTCTACCGATTCTGTCGCTTCTGGATCAACACCTAACGATTCATAAAAAGCGATTCTTGCCAGCCTTGGGTCACGATTGAAAATGGCCAGCAAGCCATCGGCAATTCTCTGTAGCTGACCTGCGTACTCATCTAGGCTATCGGTAGTCGGCGGTTCTTGCATTACGATTTCGGCCATTTGACCCAATAAGTCCGCCAAAATCGCATTAAAGATATCACGCTTATTTTTAAAATAGCGATAGATGGTGCCATGGCCGATATTGAGCTGCTTAGCTATATCCGCAATACCGGCTTTATGAAAACCCTGACTGGAAAAGACCTCTATAGAAGCGGCGAGGATCTCCGCTTTACGACGGGCAATTTTTTCTTCACTGGCAATGTTCGCCATAATATTTATTAACAACTAAAACTGAATTATTTGTCATACTTAATCAAAAGAAATCAAAGATCAAGGTGTTTAGATCTTCCCTTTCTTTGGGTTAAGCCGACAATCAGCGAATCTGAGTCAACCGATGAGTTACCGCATGCTTAAACGGCATAAATTGATTACCAATATGAAGCGCCGCTTTGCGGGCAATTCTTGCTAGCGGCTTATCATTGGTATACAGTTCAACAATCGCATTCGTTGCTTCGTATAGAGGCTTACTTAATAACTGATGGCGAACTTCGTAGTTGTGTAATACCCAGCTCGAAGCGATATCTTTTCCGCCTTGCTGGGCCTTAATAATCTGTTCGGCTAAGGTATCCGCAGAACGTAAACCCAAATTATAGCCATGGGCTGTGACTGGATGCATGCCTACCGCAGCATCGCCTATTAAGGCAAAACGTTTAGCGATAAAACGATCTGAGATAACGCCAACTAAAGGATAAGAATGACGTTCAGTGATGAGTTCCATTTCACCTAAGCGTCCGTCTAGCATGCTCTCAGCTTGGCGATTAAATTCTTCTACGGGTAAATCCGTTAAACGCTTGGCTTCACTTGCAGGCACAGTAATAACGATGGAGGAGAAGCCTTTACCTAAGGGTAAAATGGCACAGGTGCGGCCGTATTGAAAACACTCTTGAGCGGTATTTTCATGACTCAAAGTATGTTTCATGTTGCACACAATCATCACTTTACCAAAGTCTTTCATTTTGGCCGATAAGCCCATCATCCTACGCGTCGTCGAAAAGCGGCTATCCGCCGATACAACTAATGATGCATTGACCACATAATCACTGGTTTCGATGACACCACGATTACTAAAGGTTTTAACATAATTAACCTGTTGCTCGGTGAGCATTTCAATATTGTCGTATTCACAAACTTGATCATATAAAGCCTGTCGAATTTGATGGTTCGCAACGAGATAACCTAAAGGTGCTTGTGCATCATCCTGACGCTCAAAATGTAATGCCGGGGTTTTTAATAATGAGTGTTTTTCATTACCCAACGGCCCGTTAATCACCTTGGCTTCTTTTATCGGGTGTACGACCTCTTCTGGAAAACGCTGCCAAACCGACAATTCAGATAAAATGGTTTTCGACAAATGGGTCATCGCAATATCGCGACCATCTAATTGAGGCTTAGCAATACTGTCTAACGATTGCTGATCCACCAGCAATATTTGCAAGCCACTCTTTGCCAGACTTAATGCGAAACTTAAACCGGCAGGGCCTGCACCAATAATCGCAACATCAACATTTTTTGTACTCATACCTTTAACCCTGCAAGTAATCGATAATTAATAATGACAGCCGAAGGCTAACAGCTTGAGCTAATTCTCTCCTGATCTAAATCAAGAGAGTCAAATCAACTGAGTAAAATACGGCACTAGCAGAGACAATATTCGCGAACAGAGTCACGAAAGGACCTTCTAATTATTCACGCAATGACTACACTGTGGCTAAAAAATTATAAGGCTCCATTATGTTGCGTTTTTTTCTTCCTTTGCTGATTGCACTAAGCCTGAGTGCCTGCATGGATACTCAGCAATTTAGTTATTCACAACCCACTAGCCAAGAGAATGTTGCTCAAGCTCAATTGACTGCCGGGGTCGCGATTCGTGATATTACCCCACCTCCTGGAATACCACGTTCGGGTTACGCCATCTGGTCAACCACGGGTGAAGGCTTTCGTACTCGACTCAATGCTCGTGCCTACTATTTAAAAGATGCTAAGGGCCAAGCGTATGCCATGATTCAAACCGACTTAATGGCAGGTTCTCGTATTTTATTAGCCAAAGTTGCAGAGCTGGTTGCTGATAAAACAGGAATTCACGCAGGTAACCTAACGATTACGGCAACGCATACTCATTCGAGCCCAGGGCAATTTTTTGGCTCCGAGATGTATAACAAGCACGCTTCACACCGCCAAGGTTTTGACCCCGACTATTTTGATTTTTTATCGCAGCAACTAGCGGATGCTTTAATCGAAGCCCATGAAAATCAGGTGCCAGCAAAAATCGCTACCGGCCGTCGAGCTATTTGGGGGCTAACCCGCAACCGGGCCATTGAACCTTATAGTAAGAACGAAAATCATCGCGAGATAAGTGATAGTGAAAGCGAAGTTTTTCACGCCATTAATCCTTTTCTTTATATGGTGCGTATTGATGGTTTGACCCCCGACAACCAATACGAGCCGCTCGGTTCTTTTATGAGTTTCTCTATTCATGGCACCTCCATTCCACGCTACGACCCTTTCTTTAGTGCTGACCTTTGGGCCTACCTACAAGGTGATTTAAAGCAGGCGATTGAAACACAGTTAACACCTCGTAAGCCGGTGATCGTAGGAGGCTTTGAAGGCACTCATGGTGATATGGCACCGGCGATGCCTTATAAACAATCAGGCTATATTTGGTCACGTAATGTTGGCTCTGCTATTGCCAAAGAAGCTTGGCAGTTATTTGACCAGTTAGGGTCACAGCTTTCGGCAGATCAACAAATTCTTGTTGCGACTCGTCACATTAATATGCGCGAACAGCCTGAGATTAATGGCATCAGTATTTGTGATGCCGCCAGTATTGGAACCCCACTAACCGCTGCGCCTTTTGAACACGAATCACCATTTTTTGGCTGGATGCCGTATTTCAAAAATGGCAGTAAGTCTTGGTTTTTCAATGACGGCTGCCAAGGGAATAAGAGCATTCTAGGCGGCGAATTCCTACAGAGTTTGATCGAACCCAAAAAGAATTTTCCTAATGATATTTTATTCCAAGTTATTCAACTTGGGAATTTGGTGATTGCCCCTCTACCTTTTGAATTAACCGCAGAAACTGGGGTAAGAATTGAACGCGCGATTCAGGCCAGCTATCAGCAAGCCGGGCTTACACAGCCACAGGTAATGGTCACCAGTTTAGCCAATGGTTATACCGGGTATATCACAACCCCTGAAGAATATGGCGAGCAAAACTATGAGAGTGGTCATACTATTTATGGTCAGTACTCACAGCCTTACGTGACCCAACACCTAGGACTGTTAACTAAAGATTTATTAACCGATAAGAATAAAAAGATCGAAGAACTGCCTAAGCAGTGGAATTTTGAGTTTTCAGTAAATCACTTTATTGAGCCGGCCCTTAAACCTTCCAGGGCCTTACGCAGAACATTACGGGCTCCTGAGCTAACATTAGCCGCAGTGAATGAAGAAGCGCACTGGAGCTTTGACTGGCTCGATGTCCCGCCCGCCTTAATACAACTGCATGAACCGTTACTTAGTATCGAAATAGGAAAGAAGAAAGAGAATGGTGATATTGAATGGACCGCGATGAGCAAAGATTCCATCATGATCAATGACCAAGGTTATGACATGGCCGTTCAGTTATTAGATAGCGAGGTATTAGCAGGAAAAGAATCACAATCAAGTTATCGGGCGTATTGGTACAACCCCAGTTTTGCCGGCCCTGAAACTTGGTATCGTTTTGTGATTCAAGCCAGAGAGAAAGATAGCATCTTTTATTCTCCAGCCTTTAACTAGGTGCTTTTAGGCTCATCCACCACCACCCCGATGACCTTGTGTAATCGCCAAAACTCTAAAGCCGCAGCCAAAACCTGTTGCGGCGCTTCTACCTGTGGATAATGGCCCACCTCGCTTAACTCAATCACATCAGGGTTAGGCACTAGCTGTCGATAACGTTCAACCATATGCTGCCCGGAAATAGGATCCGCAATACCATCAATAAGGCGCAACGGCATTGTCCCTTGCTGTAATGCCCCAACCCAGCGGCTTCTATGCTCGCGACGCTCTGTCATATAACGGATTAATTTTGGCATTACGGCTAACCCATTATTGAGCTCTAGAAGATTCCAATAGACCTTCAGTTCTTCTTCGGCAATGGGCTGAGCGCAGATCGTTGCGAATACCTTGCTAAATTTCTTCAAGGAGTACAGCTTAATTAACCAAGGCCCTAAGCGGCTAATTAATAGCTTTTGCATTAGAACGGGACGATGGGTTTCCGGGAATAATCCCCCATTTAATAAAATACAGCTGAGTATTTTTTTCTCTGCCGGAATTTCAAGGGCATCACTCTGTCGTGCTATAAGCTCCTGAGCAACCGTATCGCCATAATCATGGGCGAGTAGATGGTATTTTTTGATGTTTAATTGCTTTAACAGGCACTGAAAAATATCAGCCTGATCAGCAATACTGTAGGAATAATTTAACGGTTTATCTGACAAACCAAAACCGATCATATCTAAGGTAATGACACGGAAATGCTTGGCAAGCTGCGGCCACAAATGCTGCCAATCAATGCTGGCGGTTGGAAAACCATGTATCAATAATAAGACAGGCTTATCGCCCTTATTTGCTTCCAACTTTTCAGAGTCACAATAAAAGATTTCGTAACTTGAATTATGTTTTGAATAGGAAAAGTATTCACCTGACTGCATCCAATCATTCAACATAGTTTGCCTTAATAGCCTCGAAGCGCTTGGCATTCACGCCCATATCGGAATACCCCAGACGAGAAGCAGAGCGCAAATGAATCAACCCATCTTTAATCACCACCTCAATATCATCAACAAACTTTAGCCAGTCACTTTCATATTCGGCATGCAAATAAATACCCGATGGCTTCAGCAACTTTTTACTAATCACCTTGCCACCCGTTTCCGTGATCGCTCTCGTGATAGCAATTTGAGTTTGCTCTCTATCCGCTTTGGACTTTAACGGTAATTGGAAGTGAGATTGATCAACAGGATCGTAGGTTTGTACACAGTTGGGTTTATCAGGACAGGGGCGCAATTCAGAGCCATTCAACATGCCTAGATTACTAGGAACTTGGCCAGCACAGCCCATAAGAAGAAAAGGGAAAACAAAGGGCACCAGACGATTAACAATTCGCATGACTCTTCCTAAAAAACATGAGAGCCATTAGCCTATGCTAAATTGAGTGCCTAGAATAGATAAATTTCATGTCTGCTGCACTAATGCTGCAGACATGAAATTAGATCATTAGCCTTCGAAAGAGGCGTTATGATAGATTTCTTGAACGTCTTCTAAGTCGTTCAACATAGCAATGAAACGTTCAAACATAGCAACCGCATCACCAGAAACTAAATGCTCCATTTGAGGCAGGTAAGTGATTTCTTGAACTTCGAAATCAATTTCAGGATTCATCGCCATTAATGCTGTTTTAGTTTTGAAGAATTCATTCGGTGGGGTCAATACCGTCACCATACCCTCTTCACAATCGATATCACTGACATCAACATCCGCTTCCATCAAGGCTTCTAGTGCAGTGTCTTCATCATCACCCGCAAAGACAAACATCGCACGGTGGTCAAACATGTGAGAGACCGAACCTTGGCCACCCACTTTTAATTTACACTTAGTAAAGGTGCCGCGAATATCACCAAAAGTACGGTTGCCGTTATCGGTTAGACAACCAATCAGCACCATACAGCCACCTGGGCCAATACCTTCATATAATGCTGGCTCGTAGTTCTCACCCACACCCGAAGTGGCTTTAGCCAGGGCTTTATCGATTACGTGAGTCGGTACCTGATCTTTCTTAGCACGATCGATCAAACCACGAAGTGACAAGTTAGCAGAAGGGTCAGCGCCTCCAGCTTTGGCGCAAACGTATATTTCGCGGCCATATTTAGAATAAACCTTAGTTTTTGCCGAAGCCGTTTTAGCCATCGACTCTTTACGGTTTTGATACGCTCTACCCATCGTACTCATTCTTCATAATTGCTTAAGATGGATAGATTGTACCTATTGTTCAGCACATCGGCCAGTCATCAAGGCTAGCCCTTTATTATGACTTGCTCAGAAGTATTGACGACTTTGTCTTACCAGCATTTCGATAACCTGTCTCAAGCGCCAATCTAGAGAAAAGACTTTGCTATGATATCCGCCCTTTAAAATCTGCATCGATCAATCTAGAGAGCTTCATGTTAGAAATATTCACCGCCAGCTTAATCGCAGCCTTAATATTATTGGCGATTGGCCTTACGCTGCTAAAACAGCAATATCAGAAGAAACAACAACTCAAACATGAATGCCTAAAGCATTTATTACGCTTAAAGAAACTCATGGAATACTTCCAATTCCACCGCGGCCTGAGTGCACGCTACCTCAATGGTAAAACCGAAGTAGCCCATGAGCTAAAAGAGAAACAGCGACTTATTGCCCAGGTATTACCGTCACTGGCACTCTTAGCCCGTCATTCTCAATTATCCGCACACTGGCAGTCATTACTCGATCATTGGCAGCGATTATTTGCTAATAACCTATTGCTCAGCCCAGAAGATAATCTAGAACAACATAATCGCTTAATTAATACCCTACTATACTTAATAGAAGATGTGACTGAGCTGGGGTATTGGTCTAGTCGTGATCACCACAAGGGGATCAACTCCATTGTGGCGATTCTACATACCACCGAATGGATAGGCCAAGCCCGCGCATTAGGTTCAGGTATGCTGGCAGCTAATCGGCATTGCGATAATGACCAGAGCCAGATGAACTTAATTCAAACGAAACTAGAGTTGTGCTTACAACAACATAGCTCTAATAAAGACAGCTTGAATAAGCTATTTCAATTAAATGAGATCATTAGCCAAACTTTTTTACAGTCATCTACGAATAGCGAAAGCCGTAATAAAAAGGCGATATCCAGCAGTGAATATTTTGCCATCGCCAGTGACGCAATAGAAAGCTACCTAATCGAATTCGATACAATTATGGGGCGCTTGCGACAACCCAACTAACTACACGGGCAAAGCTCGAAGAAATGAGGTCTCACCATGCCACGCTTAGAAAACAAGATTGCCTTAATCACTGGCGCGGCTAAAGGCATTGGCCAAGCGTGCGCCGAACTCTTTGCTCAAGAAGGTGCGACTATCATCCTAACCGATATTGATGATCAACTCGGCCAGCAAGTCAGTGATGCTATTGGCGATAATAGCCATTACCAACACTTAGACGTTGAGCAAGAAGATCAATGGCAACAGGTAATGGCCTCTGTCGAGCAGCAGTTTGGTCACTTAGATATCCTCGTCAATAATGCTGGCATCATAGGATTCGATGAAACATCAGGCCCGCATAACCCTGAATACCTTGATATGAACAGCTGGCGCAAGGTACAGGCGGTTAATAGCGATAGTATTGCCATGGGTTGTAAGCATGGCATTCAACTAATGAAGCACTCTACCGCCGCCAGCATTATCAATATGTCTTCGCGCTCTGGTATTGTCGGTATTCCCGCCGCGGCCCCTTATGCCGCCAGTAAAGCCGCAACCCGTAATCATACTAAAAGTGTCGCGCTTTACTGCGCTCAACAAAGCTATCCCATTCGTTGTAACTCGATTCATCCTGGTGCCATCCTCACGCCCCTATGGGATGCCATGCTGGGAGAAAATAAAGAAGAAGGTATCAAAGGCATCGCTGCAGGCATTCCTATCGGTCATATGGGCGAAGCTATCGACGTGGCGTATGCGGCACTCTTTTTAGCCAGTGATGAATCCAAATACATTACCGGTATTGAGTTGAATGTTGATGGTGGCATATTAGCTGGCAGCTCCGCGGCTCCAGGGAAAGATTAACGCGTCGCTAAGGCAAATTATTGTGCGTTTAAACCTGCTAACATGCGGCTAGAGTCTGTGATTCAAATAACGATATTTAGAGCATTTAGATGACTGTCCGCAAAACCTACGAATATGAAAATGGTCCACACAGTGTTTATGGTTTCCGTACCGGGCGCTTTGACTTCGGCATTAATACAACCTTCATCATTTACCGTATCGGCGAAACCCTCATCGATGCAGGGCCAACCAACCAATGGTCAACGATTAAACGGGTTTTAAAACCGCTCACCATTAATACATTGCTAATTACCCATCATCATGAAGATCATAGTGGTAATGCCAATCGCATCAGTAAACTAAAAAAGCTAACCCCCTACGCTCCTAAGCTTGGCCAAGAAAAGTTAGCCAAAGGCTATCCAACACCCTTGATACAAAAAATTATCTGGGGCAGCCCTTTAAAAGTACAAACTCAAACCTTGCCCACTGAATTAGTGGTTAATGAAAATAGTCCTAGCGCGGCAAAAGTAGTTGCGATTCCAACCCCTGGTCATGCGAAAGACCTTACATGTTTATTCTTGCCGGAACAGAAATACTTATTCAGCGGCGACATGTATATTTCCAAGTCGTTAAAGTATTTACGTGCCGATGAAAACTTAACTCAATTGATTGAGAGTTTAAGAGTACTGATTGCGCTAGATTTCGAGATTTTATTTTGCCCACACCGTGGCATAGTAAAAGAAGGGAAGCAGGCACTAGAAGAAAAACTTGAGAATTTATTAAACCTTTGTCGCCAGTCACAACAACTAATGGCAACTGGCTTAGACGAATCACAGATAGTCAATGAACTACTCGGCCCTGAAGATGGACTGGCAAAATTGTCGAAATTTAATATTTCAAAAGGCAACCTGATTCGTCAGGCGATGACCTTCAATCAATATTAAACTCGAGTGGTCGTTTTTTCTGCAGGCAAACTGCTATTAATTGCATCAAAGCTTTTCTGCATGAGTGTCTCAATATCGTCTTCTGTCATGCCTTCCGTCGAAATGGCGGGATGAATCACTAAATCGACCTTCCCCGGCATCAAGTCCAGAGACTTGGTCGGCATTACATGATCAGTTCCACTTAGGGTAATGGGCAAAACAGGCAAACCTAAGTCCAGTGCCATTTTAAACGCACCTTTTTTAAAGGGCTTCAAAGCACTACTCGACGTTCGAGTGCCTTCAGGGAAAAATAATACCGACGTGCCACTATGAATTCGCTCTTTCGCAGCCTCTAATGATTGAATAGCCGCCGCTTGGTTTTTACGATCAATATACACATGACCGACGCGATAACAGGCGTACCCTAAAAAAGGGACCTTACGAATTTCTTGTTTCATGACCCAGCGGAAGTCGATGCCTAACCAGCCATAGAGCGCAATAATATCGAAAGCGCTTTGGTGATTCACCACCACAACATAAGATTGCTTTGGGTCGATATGCTCTCGCCCTTTAATCTTCATACGCATAAAAGCCGCATAAGCTGTTAGTCGTGCCCAGAATACGCCGTTAAAAGCCGCTTTTCTGGGTGTCATGACATAACTAGAGAGTATGGCGCAGGTTCCAAAGACAACCGTCAGCAAAACAAACCAAGGGATGACAAAGATCCACTTATAAACTTGAAATAGAAACCAACCTAGTCCTTTGTTTTTATTCACTGCTAACTCCGCACACATGACCATCATTAAAATAGGGTCGCTATTCTAATGAAGAATGAAAGCCTAGCCAAGCCTTCGCCAGCAATAGCTTTTATAGGAAGTATATTGATAGAATCTATTTTTAATTTGTTATTAAGTACTTGATATGGCCAACCCAATCTCAGAGCAAACCAAGGCAGAAGCCCTTAAAATTGCTAAAGGTATTCAAAAGCCAGGACAAACGAAAGAACAAACCAAGTTGATCAGCCAAGGAATTGAGAAAGGCATTGCTGAATATAAAAAGCAGCAAAAAGCCAAAGCCCGTGATGCTGATAAACAACGTAAGCAAGAACTAAAAGCAAAGCAAAAAGCCGATGCAGATAATCAGCCAGAACCCATCAATGAAAAGGAAGGTAGCCGTATAACACTCTACCTCCCTTGGGGCTTATTACTGATGAGCTGGATCGCTTTTGGTGCAAACCATTTCGCTAATCAATAAATACGGCATACCTTAAAGGTGTTTTAACAGCATTGCCTTGATGGCTGAATAAGGATGAGCACCGACAGTGACATCAATATTTTCGCCATCTTTAAATACCATCATGGTTGGCAAACCACGTACACCATACTTGGACAATACATCAGCCTCTTCATCAGCATTGATCTTAACTATCTTCAGTTTACCCTCAAACTCTTCCGCTAGATCATCAAGAACTGGGGCAATCATCTTACAAGGGCCACACCAGTCGGCATAAAAATCGACGAGGGTCACTCCTGAGCCTCCCTCTACATCTGATTCAAATTGAGCTGCTGTGATCATAGGTACTAATTCTGACATGGTCTTTCCTCGTTGCTTAAGTGCTTATTTGTTGGACTGAACACATTGTAGTTGACCTCATATTTAGAACTAGCCACTATAATTAGAAACAAAGATTCCATATTTGGAACGAACTTTGGACAAATTGTATGAATGAAACCGTATATGAAGGCCACCGATGAAACTGGATAACCTGAAACTCTTCGTCAAAACCCTACAAGCAGGCTCTGTGACTCAGGCCGCCAAAGATCTTGGCATGCCTAAATCGAGCTTATCGCGGCATTTAACCGAGCTAGAGACCGAGTTTAATATTCGCTTGCTAGACCGCAGACCGCGCAACCTAGCCGCAACGGAGGCTGGGCAACTGCTGTATAACCAAGCCGCACCATTAATGGAAGGGCTAGAAGATGTCTCACATTTTATGGAAGGTTGGCGCGAAGAACCCCGAGGAGCTTTAAAAATACTGTTACCGCAAGAATTTTTTAATCAACAGATAGGCCAATTGGCCATCGAGTTTATGACACAGTACAAAGAGATTTGCCTCACCATCAATCACTACAGTGGCGCTTTACCCAGTAATAGCCGCGATTATGATTTAGTTTTTGCGGTCCACGATCGGCCACTGCCCGCTTCCGATATGATTGCCCGTGAACTTATGAGCTTGCCTCAAGGTATCTATTGCAGCCCCCACTGCGCGACACAAATCAGCATTAAAGAACTCAATGATTTATCAGACTATAAAGTCATTTTAGAAAATGACGAGAGCCACTGGCAGTTTCATAAACGCGAAGACAAGCAGCAAAAGCGTCGAGCAGAAACCATTAGCATACCGGTTAGTGGGCGATTAAATATGAACAGTGCAGAAATGCGATTAATCGGAGCGATACGCGGGATGGGCATGATTAAACTGCCGCAATATATCGCCGACCAACAACTGAGATTAGGGGCTTTAAAACAAGTGTGCACACCTCATCCTTTAGAGGCCCAAACGGTTTCTGTGCTCTACCCAACTCGGATGATCCCGCGCAAAACCAAAACCTTTTTAGACTTTATTCAGGGCAATATAGGCCGCTTACATTCAGTGGTTTGATCGTTATACCCAATTCTGGTAAAACACTCAGCCATTTATTTAGTCGACTCAATTAGGTATCCCAGTGAAGAAGCTCTTAGCTCTAATATTGTTAACCACTACCCACAGTACTTTCGCTGGAGATTTCGACTTTGGTCTTTATTTAGCACAAGAATACGTTAAAAAAGACGTCGCTATGGAGCAAGGGATTGGCGAATCCATGCAATCGGGTGGTATTACATTCGCCTATAATACCGGCAGCATTGACAATTCATTAGCTCTAGAAAATAACCCTTATGATGACTATCAAACAAGCTCGGGGAATTTTTCCATGCTTGTCGGCGGTGGTTTCATCAGTGCCAGTGACGATAAAAAATTCACCGTGGCGACTGTAGATTCAAATGATGATCATGGTAGCCGTTCTTCAAATGTTAGCGGCACAACGATCTTTGGTGAAATAGGCTATAACTACTTTATTAATTCTAAAATGGATGTGTTTTTTAACTTAGGTCGTGCAAGTTATGGCCTAAACCGCAGCATATCCGCTTGCGCCGACTGCCCCGAAGAAGAAGTCACTGTTAATGCGTCCAACTATATTCATACCGGTTTAAGCTTTTCTGATAGCCCAAAAATAAAAGTGGGTTATCAACACCATAATAAAGGTGACATGATCAACAGCTTGCGATTACAGTTTGCTTGGTAAAAAAACACACGTTTCAATTAAGTAGCAATGACAATCAAATGTTTTCAACATTTTTTATAAACTGATTTTAGATACAAATAATTTCATGAAGTCATTGCAACACAGTATTTACCTAAGATAACAACGAAGTGATTGCGCTCTGTAAAAACTTCGGCACTATGTAGCCCTACTGATGATATGCAAAGTGATATAAGAACATGGGTTTACAAATACTCGCGGGTAAAAAAGCACTCGCCGAAATTCAACAATACGGTCTTAGACCCGAGCGTATTAAATTAATGGTTGGCGCAAGCGGAGGCCCTAAGTGGCTAATGCTAAGTCGCTTAGACCAGTATTTGTCTGAGCATTTCTTTCCTCAAGTCACTCAACCAATCTCATTGCTAGGTTCCAGTATCGGCTCCTGGCGCATGGCATGCTATGCACAAGAAGATCCTCTTACTATATTTAAAGAGTTTGAAAATTTTTATATCAACCAGCGCTATAGCGACAAGTTAGACCCAAAAGAGATCACTGCCTACATCGAGAAAGTCCATGCACACCTTTTCTCACCTAGCCGATCAGCACATGTTGCCTCCAACTCTTTGAGAAAGTTGCACATAGTCGCGGTGCGCAATCGCAAGTTATTAAATGGGCGCTCTAAAATTGCCCAAGGCTTTGGTTTATTAACTGCGGCTACCGGTAACTTGTTTTCAAGTACTATTGTCGAAACAATGTACCCCAGAGTGATTATCAGCCCAGAAGCCAGTACCGCACCCTATTTTTTTGATCCCGAATCTATAGAGTTAACCGCCGAAAATTTATCTCAGTCTCTTATTGCCTCTGGCGCAATCCCAATGGTGATGGAACCGACAAAAATACCCGGTGGTAAAGATCGCTGGTATTGGGATGGTGGTTTAGTTGATTACCACTTCTCAGGGCCGTTCAATGTAGATGATGGTTTGGTTTTTTATCCTCACTTTTTTCCAAAGATCACTCCGGGCTGGTTAGACAAAGCTATTCCATGGCGTAAAGCGAAAGCACGTGACTATGACAATGTTGTGATGCTCGCTCCGTCAGAAGCATTTATTGCTAGCCTGCCTTATGGAAAGATTCCAGACAGAAAAGATTTTGAAAACTTAAGCAATGACGAACGTGAGGCTTATTGGAATAATGTGCTTGAAAGGACGAATGAACTGGTTGATGATTTACGAACCGCTTTAGAGAAAGATGGCGGACGTAGTGCCGTAATGCAAATAGAGAGTATTTTGTAAATTCATAATGATTGATTTGGCCAAGCATTAACTTACAATGCTTGCTCATTTTATGGACTGTCAGATATGGATATTATTAAAACACCTCTTATTCTTCTTGCTTCATTATTACTCATCGCATGTGGGAGTGACTCTAATAATCCGAGTCCTGCTGAAATCATATTTCCGGAGCACTTACCAAAAGTAAATCCTAGCTTGAATCAAGATAGTCGAATTGGGATTTGGATGGTTTATCAAGAAACGGATATAGTTTCTGAAGACGTTGTTGATGGTTTCAAAGAAAAATCTGTTACTAAATTTACGTCTAATGAACTATCCATTATCGATAATAATAAAGATGATATTGCAATACTAGCAATGTGTAACTTTTACGACTTACATCAACATTTTGGGTTGAATCCCTCTCTAACTGATAAAGGATATCAATATACATATTCTGGCAGTCTCAACCATGTAGACGATATTTCAACTGGACATTTAGAAATATCTTATAGCCATAGCAATCAACAACTCTATGGTAAAGGCAGTCGAAGATACCAATATAAAAACAAAGACAACTTCTATCGTGACGAAATAACGACACTCTATGCAATAAAAGTAAGTGATACAGCTAACTTCAATTTTTCTAATGAAGTCCAATATTCAAGCAGCATTGAAACTGAACATCATACAGAAATTGAATTCTCTCCGTTGTGTATTGGCCTTTCAGATAGAGCAACTACCGTATACAAAAACTCTGTTAATCCTGAATATTATCATACGAAAATGGTTCAACAGTTTAGCCTTGGTCAAGAGAGCCTGACAGGTATTGAGATTTTTAACGCCACTGGTCCTGTAGATAACGAGAGCGCACAGAGAGTAGGAGGATCATACACAAATGAAGAAAATTACACTCTTCCCTGGCAAAGAAATACACAGTGCACATTAAATGATTCTGATTGTTTAGATAAGGAAACATTGAATATTAAAATCGAAGAAAATAACAGTTCAGGCCTTGCCTTTAGCGCCCGACTAGACTCCGATGATGGAGGCTTTCTGGACGTTCAAGTTTCAGCTATTATCAATCCATTCGAAGTGGCTCCAGAAACACAAGAATAAGTCTATCTTTGTCGAGGTCATGACATTCAGTTTATGATCTCATCACTGTTTATCCCAATAGAAGGGATTATACCCAGCATTGTTGGAATCACCGTCGCTTTAACGTAATATGCTCGCTCATTATATGGACTGCCAGATATGGACATTATTAAAAATCCTCTCGCATTACTCGCTACATTTCTACTCATTGCATGCGGGAGTGAATCTGATAAATCGAGTCCTGCTGAAATCATTTTTCCTGAGCACTTACCCAAAGTTAACCCAAATCTAAGCCAAGAAGATCAATCTGGTATTTGGATGGTTTATCGAGCAACGACAGAAAATTCTCAGTTCACGAACGGTGATGGTGAGATAGTAAATATTGAAAAAGAGATTATTGCTAACGAGCTAGGGACTATTATACTTGATACCGAACATGATTATTATCAACATTCCTTGAATTGTACTCCTTATGAGTTTAGTTCAGATGATGGTCTTTATATTAGAGATACCCATGAGAATGGTCATTTAAAATTGTATCGCGATAATATAGACGAAGAATTTGGTTCATCTGGACGCATCTCTGTATCCTATTTGAGTAGTCAAAAAATTCATGGCAGAGGCTGGAAAACACAACATTATTTGGTTGATGGAATAAAAACTGGTTTCCACCAACAAATTGAATTTTTCGCCGTAAAAGTAAGTGATGAAAACAACTTTTTATTATCCGATGATTTAGATTATTCTAGCTCTGTCAATTCAGAGAATATTAGCTTTGATGAAAATGAGATTTATGGCGGTATGTGTTTAGGTCTACAAGAACATAAATATTCAGCTAAGATAGACAACGTTAAAGTCGACTCTTATACATTTGAAAATCTAGTACACTTTGCAGATTATGACCATACTTTTGAAATCTACAACGGAAAATCAAATAACACTACGAGTGAAAATACCCAAGTTATTGGGGTGCAACGACGTGGGTTCCATAAATCTATTGATCACCATTGTGTAGAGTCAGAAACTGAGTGCTTAAATAGTTTATCTTTGGATACAGAAATTCTCCAAAATGATTCCTCAGGTATTTCCTTTACCGCCAAACTAACTGGCAACGAAGATCTTAATAATGAGGTTTACATTGATGCTCAAGTCTCAGTCATTATCCACCCATTCGAACCAGCTTTAGAAACCCAAGAATAAACCAACCTTCCGAGGTCATGCCATTCACACCCATGACCTCTATCACTACTCCCACCTAATATTTTCCACTACACTAGTAAAAATAACCATCGGCATCGAATACCAGTTTTAGGACACATCATGAGCCATACAATACAGAACTCAATTCCTTATCCAGAACAGCTCAATGATTATTGGTCGACGACCGAAGAAAAGCTTATAACTGAGTTTGAATTCCGCGGTCTAAATTGGCAGCAGCTGTTTTCTGCTTTAAGCCCAGAGCAACAGCAGGATGTTAAAAAGATCACCTCTATCAGCGCCTTTGTCGCTGATAATATTGCTATCGATGGTGAGTACTTTTTCCAGCAGATCACCTCTGGTGAAATTTATAATCAACTCAGCATTCAGCAGCTAGAACAAATTCTACTCGAGCTGATTGACGAGCCTGCTAATACCGAGAAGGCAACCGAAGAACAACTATTTAAAGCTCTACGAGTATTCCGCCGCCGTACCCAAATCCATATCATCTGGCGCGATCTATTACGTCTAGCGAAAACCATGGATACTACCCGTATGTTATCGGACATGGCCGATGTGTGTATTAGCCAAGGCTTAAATCATATCCATGCCATGTTGGCAGATAAGCACGGCCAGCCCATCGGTAAAGTGAGCAAAACTGAACAACAACTATTAGTGCTCGGCATGGGCAAGCTCGGTGCCCATGAGTTAAACCTCAGCTCGGATATCGATCTGATCTTTGCGTATCCAGAATCCGGCATCACGACCGGTAATGCTCAAGGACGCCGCGAATTATCCAACCAAGAGTTCTTTATAAAAGTTGGGCAAAAGCTGATTCAAGCGCTAGACAATTCAACCATCGATGGTTTTGTTTTCCGCACCGACATGCGCTTACGCCCTTATGGTGAAAGTGGCCCGTTGGTGATGAACTTTGCGTCGATCGAAGAATACTACCAAGACCAAGGCCGTGACTGGGAACGTTACGCTATGGTGAAGGCACGCATCGTCAACGGTGAAGAAACCGATGCCGGGCAAGAGCTGCTTTCTATCTTGCGTCCTTTCACCTATCGCCAATACGTCGACTATACCGCCTTCGAATCTTTGCGTTCGATGAAGGCGATGATCAATACCGAAGTGCGCCGTCGTGGCTTACAAACCAACGTGAAACTCGGCTCTGGCGGTATTCGTGAAATTGAATTCGTCGTGCAAGCTTTTCAACTCATTCGCGGTGGCCAAGAGAAAGAATTGCAAACCCGCGAGTTACTCATCGTACTCAAGATTTTAGAAAGTGAAGGCTATCTTCCGGCTGAGGCATGCAAAGAATTACGCCAAGCGTATTTGTTCTTACGGGATGCAGAACATGTTATTCAGGCGCTGAATGATGAACAGACTCAATTGCTACCCAGCGATGATTATCAGCAAAGCAGCGCCGCACAAACACGTATGGCTTTTGCCATGGGCTTTGATAGTTGGCAAAATTTCTTGACCGAGCTCGATAGCCAAAGAGAAAAAGTGAGTCATCACTTCGCTCAGATTGTTGCACCCAGCGATGAAGAATCAAGCGACGATTCAGAGTCTGAAAAAGTCGAACAACAAGCTTGGCAGGATTTGTGGCATGGTAACTTCGACTCAGAGCAAGGTCATGGCCCAGAAGAAAAAGCCTTCTTACAGCAGTTCCCCTGTACCCAAAGTGACAAGGTGATTGAAGGCATCGCTAAATTCCGCGATGCCCGCGCTGTGCAAACCATGCAGACCATTGGTCGTGAGCGCTTAGATGAGCTCATGCCTCTATTACTAGAGCAGTTATGGCAACAAGAAAACCCGGTGGATACGTTCGAGCGAATTATCCCCATCATCAGTGCCATCGTACGTCGTACAGTTTATCTTGTGCTGCTAACCGAAAACCCTGCGGCTTTGAAACACCTGATTAAGCTTGCCAGTATTAGCCCTTGGGTTGCCGACTACATCGCCCAAGCGCCGATTCTATTAGACGAATTGCTCAACCCAAGACAGTTCTATAGCCCTGTCACCAAACAAGACCTAGCGACGGAATTGCACATTCGCTTATTACGTATTGAAGAAGACGATCTAGAGCAGCAGATGGATCAGCTGCGTCACTTCGCCAATGCGCACAAGCTACGCGCTGCCGCTAATGAAGTTCAAGAAGCGCTGACCTTGATGCAAGTAAGTGATTACTTAACCAACTTAGCCGAAGTCTTACTCGATAAAGTGAGTCATCTAGCATGGCAGCAAATGGTGGCCAAACATGGCTATCCAAGAGATGCGAATAACGAGGAAGTTCTGGACCCTGAATTCATCGTTGTCGGCTATGGCAAGATGGGTGGCCTAGAGCTGAGCTATGGCTCCGATCTCGATTTGGTTTTTCTGTTTGATACCGCCAAAGGCAAAAGCACATCGGGTAAGCGTGAGTTGGATAATGGCGTTTTCTACACCCGTATGGGCCAGCGCATGATCCATATTATGAGCACTCAAACTCGAGCCGGGGAATTGTACGAAATCGATATGCGCCTACGCCCTTCTGGCGCCTCGGGTATGATCGCAACATCTCTTGCGGGATTTGAAAAGTATCAACGTGACAATGCTTGGACTTGGGAGCACCAAGCCCTAGTCCGCGCTCGCAAAGTATCCGGCAGTGATGCCGTGCAAGCCAAGTTTGAACAGATTCGCCAGTCAATCCTAACGATTGAACGAGAAAAGCCGGCCTTGAGTGAAGAAGTACAAGCCATGCGCCAAAAAATGAGGGATAATCTGGGCTCGAAAAATTCCACCGATGTGCGTTTTCAGCTGAAGCAAGATGCCGGTGGCATTGTTGATATCGAATTTATGGTGCAGTACGGTGTGCTCGCTTGGTCACACCAATACCCAGAACTTACGCACGTAACCGACAATATGCGGTTATTGGACGCCTTTGTTCTCTGCGGCCTGATGAGTTCACAAGACTGTCAGACCCTCCAGGAAACCTACCTGGCCTATCGCGTTGAAACCCATAAACGCGCACTGCAAAAACAAGATTTATTATTGACCCAGCAAGACCTGGCTCAATTAAGCTTTGATATTAAAATCAACAATGTCATCTCACTTTGGACTTCTTGGCTCGCCACTGATGCAGGTCGGTAATATAAGCAATTGATACAGTATTGAGTTAGGTATAGACATGGCCGCATTTGGAACAGTTTTCATGCCGAAAATGGCATTGGCAACGTTTGAAAATAATTCTTGGACAGCATCCAGCATCGTTCCATCCGACAAGTTAGAATTTCACCCCGGTGCTCATGTCTTACATTATTCAAGCACCTGTTTTGAAGGTTTGAAAGCCTTTAAACATGAAGATGGCAGCGTGAATCTTTTCCGCATGGATGCCAATATTGATCGCATGGCTCAAAGCAGCGAGTTACTGTACTTGCCTGAGATTGATAAAGCTCAGTTAGCTCAAATGATTAAAGACAGCGTCGCCCTTTATGCCGACGAAGTACCTGCGCCTCCAGGCTCCATGTACATTCGCCCTACGCATATCGGCACCGAAGCTGCGATTGGTAAAGCCGCTGCTCCATCTGAATCGTCTGTTATGTATGTTTTGACCTCACCAGTAGGTGATTACTTCAAGAGTGGTGCTAAGCCATTACGCTTGCTTTTAGAAGAAGACGGCATGCGCTGCGCACCACACATGGGCATGATTAAAAGTGGGGGTAACTACGCCAGTGCTTTAGGCCCGATTCTGCAAGCACGCCAAGAATGCGATGCCGATCAGATTCTGTTTTGCCCGAACGGTGATGTACAAGAAACCGGCGCTGCTAACTTCATTTTGATTGATGGCAACGAGATCATCACCAAGGCGTTAGACAGCTCTTTCTTGCACGGTATTACTCGTGATTCAATTTTAACCTTGGCTCGCGATATGGGTATGACGGTTACTGAGCGTAACTTCACTGTGGATGAATTGATTGAGCGTGCTAAGAAGCCAGGAACGGAAGCTGCGCTTTCTGGAACGGCTGCGGTATTAACCTCAGTAGGCACTCTGATTCATAATGGCGAAGAAATTACTGTAGGCAGCGGTGAAGCCGGTGCGACCACTCAGAAACTACGCCAAGCATTGAATGACATTCAATGGGGTAA
>CAJVZR010000020.1 GCA_913019965.1 uncultured Oleispira sp. | reverse complement strand
TTGGTGGGTGATGACGGGATCGAACCGCCGACATCCACCTTGTAAGGGTGGCGCTCTCCCAGCTGAGCTAATCACCCAACTTGTAACTCTACACAAGGTTTCTATTACTGGATATATCCAATACTAGAGGCTTTAAGATGGCGGACTGGACGAGACTCGAACTCGCGACCCCTGGCGTGACAGGCCAGTATTCTAACCAACTGAACTACCAGTCCACTTTAACTCTACTTTGCTAAACAATCGCAGCCCAATCAATTCGTCACAACTATTTCTAGTAGAATAGATTGGTGGGTGATGACGGGATCGAACCGCCGACATCCACCTTGTAAGGGTGGCGCTCTCCCAGCTGAGCTAATCACCCGCTCTTGTTTCAGCGAGGTGCATTCTACATTTATCTCAGTGTGTGTCAAACACTTATTTTAAAAAAGTTTATCTTTTTCAGTAGCTTGCGTGAAAAGCAGCGATTAAATCGCTGCTTTTTCCGCATCTTCTTCTTGTTTAGCCAGCTCTTTAGCTTGCTGCTTGGCTATCTTCTTCGCTTTTTTCTGTTCACCGATCACTAGCAAGCAAGGAGTTAGTACCAGAGTAAGAATCGTTGCAAAGGTCAATCCGCCGGCAATAGCCGTCGATAATTGAGTCCACCACTGTGATGAGGGCGCACCTGCGGTTACATGATTATGAATAAGATCGATATTCCACTGGAAGACCATAGGGATTAATCCTAACACCGTTGTCACCGCTGTTAATAAAACAGGGCGCAAACGCTGTGCGCCGGTTCTGAGGGCCGCGTCGATGGCTGGAACACCGTCTTTAATCAGTTGGTTGAAGGTATCGATGAGGACGATGTTATTATTCACCACAATCCCCGCAAGGGCGATGACCCCCATGCCGCTCATGACTACCCCAAACGGTTCTCCTAGCAATAGTAAGCCAATTAATACCCCCATAATGGAAAGCACGATGGCGCTAAGGATTAATCCTGCGTGATAGAAGCTATTAAACTGGGTCACGAGAATCGTCAGCATTAAGAAAATAGCGATGAAGAAGGCTTTCACTAAGAAGCCGCCGGTTTCACCCATTTTCTCAAAATCACCGCGGAACTTCATATCGATACCGTCGGCCCATTGCTCTTCTTTCAGTAAAGCCCCCAATTCTTCGATTTTAGCCATTTTGTTCACATCGGTGGTCACGTTGGCTAATAAGCGATAGCGACGTTTACCATCGATGCGGACAAGGTTGCTCACCTGCTGCACCGCATTACGCTGCATGAAGTTCGAAATAGGGGTTAAGCCAGACTGAGTGCTGATGTTGATACCATCAAATTGATCGATGGTACGATTCTCAGCGGGGTAGCGTAAGCTGATATCCACTTCTTCATCAGTATAATCTGGGCGGAAGCTACCGACCTTCAAGCCTCCAGTCACCATACGGATCATGGAGCCTGCTGTGGCAATATCAGCGCCATAGCGACTGGCGCTTTCACGATCGATATCCAGCTCCCAAGAGATGCCATCTAGCGGTAGATCATCACGAATATCTTTAAGCTCGGGATCTTTGCGGAATATGCTATTGGCGATGCCGATGGCTTTGATTAAATCTGCATCACTATCGGAAGTGATTTGCAGTTGAATGTCAGCACCGGCCGCAGGGCCACCCGCTTTCTTTTGAGTCTCAACAATAATACCCGCAAGCTCATTAGTGCGAACTTCGATATCTTTTAAGATTTCATCCGCAAGACGACGGTGTTCCCAGTTAGATAGCTCAATTTGAATGCGGCCAATCAAGTCAGGGGCTGAATCATTAGGGGCTTTAACAAAAGTGGAGGTATAGATCGATTCCACCTCGGCCATATCAAAGATCTTGCGCTCAACCTGAGCGACTAAATCATCACGCTCTGCGAGCGATAGATTACCTCGTGCTCGCACATCCACCAAGCCAATCTCGGCATCTACATCAGGGAAAAATTCAACTCCATGACCTAGCTGGCCATATACGATGAAGGTTAAGAATAGGGCGGCAACCGCGCCGATAAATATCTGACGAGGACGCTCAAGGGCCAGTTTTAAATAATGAATATAGCGTCCGGTAAAACCTGGGATGTCATCAAAGTGACCGGCTTCAGCGGCTTTCATGGTTGCTAGGCTGGCTTCATTATGGTCGCCACTTTTACCGATTACGGTGCCAATTGTCGGTACTACAATTAATGCCATCACTAAGGATGCGGACAGAGTGAATAACAAGGTCAGCGGTAGGAACATCATAAAGTCCCCAGTCGTTCCTGGCCAGAATAGTAGCGGAAAGAATACGGCAAGGGTCGTGGCGGTGGATGCAATGATTGGCCAAGCCATGCGTTTAGCGGCTTCGCTATAGGCGTAGAATTTATGTGCCCCTTCAGCCATACGCCTATCGGCATATTCTGTGACGACGATGGCACCATCAACCAGCATTCCGACACTTAAAATAAGTGAGAATAGAACCACCATGTTAAGGGTGTAGCCCATGGAGTCTAATAATAAAATACCGATTAAGAAGGAACCGGGAATTGCTAAGCCGACCATAGTCGCAGAGCGTAGCCCTAAGCTACCTAATACAATAATCATCACCAAGATAGTCGCGACTAAGACGTTATTAAAAAGATCGTTGAGCATGTTTTTAATATTTTTAGATTCGTCTTGGCTGTAGCTAATTTCAATGCCCGCCGGTAGTTGATCTTTCGCTTGATCAAGAATGTACTTAACTTGATCTAGGGTATCGATAATATTAGAGCCAATACGTTTTTTGATCTCTAAAACCACGGCGCTTTTGCCATTAATACGCGCAATGTCTTTGCGATCTTTGTATGCAAGACGGCCAACGGCGATATCGCGGAATTTCACCACGTCATCACCCACCACTTTCACCGGCATATTGAGGATATCGTTAACGTCCTCAATGAGCCCAGGTACTTTGACCGAGAAGCGGCCAGAACCCGTATCTAAATCCCCAGCGGCGACTAGCTGGTTATTATTGCCTACCAGAGTCGCTAGCTGAGCGAAGGATAGGTTGTAATTATCCATACGAGCGGGGTCGACAATGATTTCAGCAAGCTCTTCACGCTTACCAACGATATCAGCGCCTAGAACACCGGGTAGAGTCTCAATCGCTTCTTGTAAACGGTTAGCACTGGCATAGAGTAAGCTTTCGTCTACATCCCCTGATAGGGTCACAATCATTACTGGGAATAGGGCGACGTTGACTTCTTTTACCAGAGGCTCATCACTGTCTTTGGGTAACTCTTTCTTAGCGGTATCAACGCGTTCACGCACATCCACCAAGGCTTGGTCGATATTAATATCGCCATAGAATTCGAGCATGACAGAAACATGGCCTTGAGATGCGGTACTGACCATCTCTTTTAAGCCGTCTAACGATTTCAGCTCGCCTTCTAACGGTTTATAAATTAAGCGATCGGCATCTTCTGGAGAAATACCTTCATGGCTTACCGAGACATAAACAATGGGAACTTGAATATCAGGGTTACTTTCTTTTGGAATCATGATCATGGTGACAATACCAATGATCATGATTAATGAAAATAACATCAATATTGTGCGAGAGCGGTGTAGCGCCGCGTCGATAAAGTTATTCATTACTCTTGCCCCGTCTCAGCAAGGTCGTCGGCCATATCTTTGTTGGCTTCTTCGGCATCTTTATAGACAGGGGTGACTTCTTCACCATAATCAACAAAGCCTTGGCCTACAGTTATAACCTGAGTTTCTTCTTCTAAACCGGTAATCCAGATGCCGGTATTTTCAGCCTTTAAAATCTCAATGCCGTGGAAAACAACTTTATTGTCTGGAGTAAGCCCTTTCAGTCCTAAGTGGCCCTGATCATTCAGTATTAATAATGCAGGAGATATCTCATGAGCAAATTGTTTCGGCTGAGGGATTTGTAACTTGGCAGTTAAGCCGCTGGTCATTGAGCCCGATGGGTTAAGTACTTCCATTTCAATCGGGAAGGTGCGGGTTTTATCATCGGCTTCCGCGGCAATAAAACGCACTGTGCCGTTAATAATATCACCAGTCACCAAGATGGCTTGGGCGCTATCCCCCATGTTGATGAATGAAGCATCTTTCTCAGCGACATGGCCAGTAACTAAGTACGGAGAGAAATCTAGTACTTTAACAATGGCAGTATTGTCTTTAACGAAATCACCAAGTTCAATATAACGCTGATCCACAATGCCATCAAAAGGAGCCGTGATGCGGCTAGCACTTAAGTTTAACTGTGCATTGGTTAAATCGGCTTTGGCGTTGGCTAAAGCGGTTTCGGCTTGAGCGAGCTGGGCTTCATTATACAAGCCTTTTTTTAATAGCTTCTTGGCACTTTCAAATTCGAGCTTATATTGGCGTAAGCTGGCTCTAGTTTGAGCAACACGAGCAGGCCAATCACGAGCATCAAGTTCAACGATGAGGTCGCCTTTTCTAACACGCTCGCCTTTTTGCTTGTGGATCGCTTTTACCTTGCTACGAATTTCAGACTTCAACTCAACACTGCGGTTGGCCGCTGTTTTACCTGAAACTGTGATTGAGCGTTCAACCAACTTGCCTTGCATGCGTTCGACTTGAACCTTACGTAGGCCATTATCGATTACCAGTGGGCGAGGGTTGATATATTCTTCGGATTCACTACTGAGGCCAATAATTAACCAGCTAGCAAGAATGAAAATTAATAGAAGGGCTAATACATGCCCTCTGTTTAAATGGATTGTCATTATATTTATTTCCGCAACAGTATCGATGAGTCAGTTTTTGCTGAGTAAAGCAATAATTACAGCAATTGGGCAGGGCCTCAAGCAAATTTACGCAATTTAGGCCAAACAAACTGTTGCAGAATATAGAACAACCAGCAGGTGCATTAAATAGAAAAAGTAAAAATAAGTAGAAAGTATCGATCCTACCTCCAACATCTTAATTCTTCGGATTGCTCGCTAAAGTGCGTATACTGGCGGCAATCTTTATATCTCTATACTTCTGAGTAGAAAATTATGGTTTTGGTTCGTTTAAAAGGCGCCTGTTTAGCATTTGGCACCCAAGTTTTATTAGATAAAGTTGACCTAGATGTGAATGCCGGTGAACGTGTTTGTGTATTAGGGCGTAACGGTGAAGGAAAATCGACGTTATTAAAGATCTTGAATAAGCAGATCAAACCCGATGAAGGCCTAGTGCAACATAGCGATACAGTTAAAATCGCGGCCCTGCAGCAAGAGCTGCCAGTTACCGATCCACAAACAGTTTATGAAGTGGTTGCTTCGGGCTTGGGTGAGCTAGGTACGACGATTTCCGAATACCATGAAGAAATCTTGAAAGGCGAGCATGTTGATCTGGTTAAGCTTGAACGCTTGCAGCATGTTATTGAAGCCCATGACGGCTGGTTATGGCAGCAAAAAGTCGATGCGATTCTTGATCGCTTAGATTTACCTGGTGACGCGTCGTTTGACTCCATGTCTGGTGGTTGGCAGCGTCGTGTGATGCTAGCCCAAGCGTTGGTTTCCGAGCCCGATTTGTTGATTCTTGATGAACCGACCAACCACATGGATATTGCAACGATCCGCTGGTTGGAAGAGCAGTTGCTGCAATTCAAAGGCACCTTGTTATTCATTAGCCACGATCGCGCTTTCGTACAGGCACTTTCAACCCGCATTATCGAATTAGACCGTGGCAGTATTTACTCTTGGAAAGGCACCTATCAAGGTTTCCTTGAGCATCAAGAGCAACGCCTTGCCGCTGAAGAAGTGCAGAATGCTTTGTTTGATAAGCGCTTGGCAGAAGAAGAGGTTTGGATTCGCCAAGGCATTAAAGCCCGTCGTACTCGTAATGAAGGGCGTGTTGAGCGCTTAAAAGAAATGCGTAATCAGCGCAGCCAGCGTCGCGAGCGCCAAGGTAATGTTTCGCTTTCAATGAATTCCGCCGAGAGTTCAGGCAAGAGTGTTTTTGAGCTTGAAAATGTTTCTTTTGGTTTTGACCTTGCCGCTAAGCCTGGTGAAGAAGCGCAGCGTAAAGAAATCGTGCGTGATTTTACCAGTGTCGTTATGCGCGGTGATCGTATCGGATTGGTGGGGCCAAACGGTGCGGGTAAGAGTACCGTGATGAAACTGCTATTAGAGAAGATAAAGCCAGAAGCAGGGACGATTAAAGTCGGAACTAAGCTCGATGTCGCTTATTTTGATCAGGCCCGTAGCCTGCTTGATTTAGAAAAATCCGTGGCGGAAAACGTCGGTGATGGTAAAGATCAGGTTGAAGTCGGTGGTCGCAGTCGTCACATCCTAGGTTATTTAGGAGACTTCTTATTTGAACCTGCTCGTGCACGTACGCCGGTTAAGTCTTTGTCGGGTGGTGAGCGTAACCGCGTATTGCTGGCCAAGCTTTTCCTTAAACCGTGTAACTTATTGATTATGGATGAGCCGACTAACGATCTAGATGTTGAAACCCTAGAGCTGTTAGAAGAGAAACTGGTGGAATATGACGCGACTTTATTATTGGTTAGTCACGATCGAGCTTTCTTAGATAACGTTGTGACTCAGCTTTGGGTGTTTGATGGCCAAGGCAATATCGACGAGCAGGTTGGTGGTTATACGGACTGGGAAACTCGAGATAAAGAAACTAAGGCTCAGTTTGATGCGGCGGTTAAGTCTGGGGCTAAAAAAGCGAAGGCCCCTTCACAATCAACAAGCCCTAAGCAGGCTGCTCCAGTTGAGAAGCCTAAAAGTCCCGCGAAGAAGTTGAGTTATAAGCTTCAGCGCGAGCTGGATGAATTACCTAAACAAATCGAAGCCTTAGAAGCTAAGCAAGCTGAGCTAGGTGAAGAAACGGGCAGTGCTGATTTTTATCAAAAAGATAATGATTATGTAACGGCTAAATTGGCTGAAGTTCAGCAGATTGAAGAAAAACTCGAAGCTTTAGAGGAACGTTGGTTAGAGCTTGAGGAAATGGCAGGATGAGCCCGCTGGTTATTGTTGTCTTCATCGTTTTAGCGGTATTTGGTTCAGTTTATATGCTGAAACCTAGCCCTCGACAGCAGCGCTTAGCCGCGCTGCGTCTGGAGGCAATTAAGTTGGGCCTGCAAGTAAAACTGGATACGTTTAAATCCAATAGCAAGAAGACGGGAGTTCGCGATGATATTACCGCGACTCGCTATCAACGCTTTAACCCTGGTATTAAAAGCCAAACTTTACGCTGGTGTATTGTTCGTCAAGCAGGTTGGGAGCAAGAGGGATTGAGTGAAGGTTGGAGTTGGCATGATAATGTTCAGCAGCCAGATCTCGAAAAACTAGAGCTCTTATTATCGCAAGTAACCGCAGATGTTCAGATGATTGAGGTCTATGATAATCGAGCCAGTATCTTGAGCATTGAAAGTAAGGGAAGCACTGCTGAGATGATTAATCAATGGATCGATTCAGCTCAGCAGCTTTAATTGATTGCTTCTGTTTTATCTAGGCGCGACAAAAGTATCGTAAAACGGGTAGCAATGACTAGTCGTGCATTGCTACTAATTCTTCTAAGTTCATGATGATGCGTTCGCTATAACTGGTCACCAAAAAAGGTACCGTATTCTCGTTATAGTTCTTAATCGAACGTTCCATAAAATTCCACTTGCTATCAATCGCGCGCAAAATTCGTTTGCTACTTTCAGGATTTACTTGGCTCTTTAAATTCACTAGTTCTATGCGGAAAGCGTCAGCCATCTGTTCTAAAGAACGCTCATACGACCCCATAAATACCTGTCCTAGATTGGATGTCCCTCGAGCAGCGTATTGAGAAGTAATCTCTTCCATCGTCATTGCTAAGGTGCGGGCGGTTTCTACAGCGACTGGAGGGGTGATACCAGTACTGATTTTGGCGTCTTCGTAAGCCTTGGTTAATGATTTTAATAACGAAGCATTAACTTTTCCCATTTCATCGACTAAGCGCACATTAGGAAAGCCTTGAGTTTCCATATCGTTATAGTTGATTCGAATCAACTCTTCAAATTGTTGCCACGAAGTATCAATTGTTGAAATTGAGTCTTCAATGCCATCTGCCGCGGGCAATTGGCGAGTAAGCTCAAATGTTTTATTAAATGCATCTAGGTTATCGATAATCTTCTTTCCATATTTAGAATCGGCATCTAAACCGGAATACATATAAAAGTTGGTGAGTGATTCGGTAGAAAGTAGACGTAGTTTGTGAACATTGGCTAGTAGTTGTTGCGGGGTAGCATGAACTTGAACCGCTATGAATAGCGAGAAGGTGATCAGGAGCAAACTTTTTAAAGCTGTTAAAGTTTTCATACGGTCTCACGTTTATCGGTTTTATTGTTATTGGCGTATTTTTACGCTTTCTCATACTAAGGAAAAGATGGGTTAATCCAAAGGGTAGATTACAAAAGGTAACAAAAAAGCTGTTTTAGTAGTACGTTAGTCTTGGATTGGCAGTTGCTAGATAAAGCATTCACATTTAAAGAGTGTATTTCTCTAAGAAGATACGAACTTTCTTGTATTTGGCCCAGATAGCACTGAATGGCCCTTTAATTTGCACAAAATTAGCTATTCTTTTGTTGGCAGTTGCGGAGGACTCTTGACTTTTCAGAGCCTTTCGCGGATTGTGTCGAACTAGATTCAAACGGTCGTATGAATTGTCTGTTTATTGAACAGATAGCCGTTATCTCAGTGCAAGAAGTATCTTGATTTTACGCTTCTGCAGTAATTAAGCCCAACGTGGAGATCATTTGATGATTTACGACGGTACAGCCATCACGGTGAAAATGATTGAAGGCGGCATTGCCGAACTTAACTTCAATCTTGATGGAGAGTCTGTTAACAAGTTTAACCGTGTGACTCTTGAAGATTTAAAAGCGGCAACTGCTGCCATTAAAGGCAACAGCGATGTTAAAGGTGTTTTGGTAACTTCTGGTAAAGATTGCTTTATCGTAGGTGCTGACATCACTGAATTCGGCGATGCGTTCCAGCGTCCTGAAGAAGAGATCGTTGAGTGGTTGTTAGAAGGTAACGAAATTTTCAACGCAGTTGAAGATTTACCTGTTCCTACTCTTACAGCAATCAATGGCATCGCTCTTGGCGGTGGTTTTGAAATGTGCCTAGCAACAGACTTCCGTGTGATGTCTGAAAAAGCGAAAGTAGGTCTACCAGAAGTTAAGCTAGGTCTTATGCCTGGTTTCGGCGGTACAGTTCGTCTGTCTCGTGTAATTGGTGCTGATAATGCGATCGAATGGATCTGCATGGGCGCTGAGAACCGTGCCGACAAAGCTCTGAAAATGGGTGCTGTTGACGCTGTTGTTGCTGCTGATGCTGTTCGCGAACAGTCTATCGCTATGTTGCAATCTGCAATTGCTGGTGAGTTAGATTTCGAAGCACGTCGTGCTGTTAAGACTGGTAAAGGTCTTTTGAACTCTATGGAAGGCATGATGGTTTTCGAAACTGCTAAAGGTTTCGTTAAAGGCCAAACTAAGGGTCAATACCCTGCGCCAATCGAAGCGATCAAGGTTATGCAGAAGCATCACAACCTGACTCGCGACAAGGCAATTGCTGTTGAAGCTAAAGGTTTCGCTAAGCTAGCTAAGACCACTGAGTCTGAAGCACTTATCGGTTTGTTCAATAACGACCAGTTGTTGAAGAAAAAAGCCAAAGAATATGATGCCATTGCTAAGCCTACTAACAAGGCTGCAGTATTGGGTGCGGGTATTATGGGCGGTGGTATCGCTTATATTTCTGCACTTAAAGGCACACCAATCCTAATGAAAGATATCGCAGAAGCGGGTATCGAATTAGGTTTGAACGAAGCTAACAAACTTCTTTCTAAGCGCGTTGAGCGTAAGAAGATGAAGCCTCTTGCAATGGGTGAAACCCTTAACCGCATCCGTCCAACTTTGTCTTATGCAGAGTTCGGTGACGTTGATGTTGTTGTTGAAGCGGTTGTTGAAAACCCTAAAGTTAAAGGCATCGTACTAGCAGAAGTTGAAGGTCACGTAAGCGATAACGCTATCGTAGCATCTAACACTTCTACTATTTCTATCGATCTTTTGGCTAAGAGCGTTAAGCGTCCTGAAAACTTCTTGGGTATGCACTTCTTTAACCCAGTACACATGATGCCTCTTGTAGAGATCATCCGTGGTGAGAAGACGTCTGAAGAAGCTGTTGCAACGACTGTAGCTTATGCTAAGAAAATGGGTAAAACCCCAGTAGTTGTTAACGATTGCCCAGGTTTCTTGGTTAACCGTGTATTGTTCCCTTACTTTGGCGGTTTCGCTTCTCTACTTAAAGACGGTGCTGATTTCCGTCAAGTAGATAAAGTAATGGAGAAGTTCGGCTTCCCAATGGGTCCTGCTTACTTAATGGACGTTGTGGGTATCGATACCGGTAAACACGCTAACGACGTTATGGCGGAAGGTTTCCCTGAGCGCATGAAGGCTGACTTTAAGTCTGCTATGGACGTATTGTTCGAAAACGAATACTACGGTCAGAAAAATAACAAAGGTTTCTACACCTACGTTGAAGATAAGAAAGGCAAGCCGAAGAAAGTTTTCGATGAGTCTGTTCTTGAGTTGCTTGCACCTGTATTGGGCGAAGCACGTGAATTCGACGCTGAAGAAATCATTGCTCGCTGCATGGTTCCAATGTGTAACGAAGTTGTTCGTTGTCTTGAAGAAGGCATCGTAGATACAGCTGCTGAAGCGGATATGGCTTTGGTATTTGGCGTTGGCTTCCCTCCATTCCGTGGTGGTGCTCTACGTTACATCGACACAGTGGGTCTTGCTAACTTCGTTGAAATGGCTGACAAGTACAAGGACATCAGTCCTTTGTACCACGTGACTGATAAGATGCGTGAAATGGCTGCGAATGGCGAAAGCTACTTCGGTTAATTGACGAACGAGACTAGGAGAATACAAATGAGCTACGAAGATAATGATGTAGTTGTAATTGACGCAGTACGTTCACCGATGGCCCGCTCTAAAGGTGGTGCTTTCCGTAACGTACGTGCTGAAGACATTTCTGCAAACCTAATTAACGCTCTTTTTGAGCGTAACCCTGGCGCTAAAGCATCTGACGTTGAAGATGTAATCTGGGGTTGTGTAAACCAAACTTTGGAGCAAGGTTTTAACGTTGCTCGTCAGATTTCTTTATTGACGACTATTCCAAAAGAAGCGGCTGCACAAACTGTTAACCGTCTATGTGGTTCAGCGATGTCTGCAATCCACACTGCGGCACAAGCGATTCAAACTGGTAACGGCGATGTATTCGTTGTTGGTGGTGTTGAGCACATGGGTCACGTGAACATGCAGCATGGTTTCGACCATAACCCTGCATCTTCTAAGTACTCTGCTAAAGCGTCTAACATGATGGGTCTTACCGCTGAAATGCTAGGTAAGATGCACGGTATTACTCGTGCACAACAGGATGCTTTCGCTGAGCGTTCTCACCGTCTTGCACAAAAAGCGACTGACGAAGGGGATTTCAAAAACGAAATCGTTCCTATGTTTGGTCACGATAAAGATGGTAAGCAGGTTCTTGTTTCTCAAGACGAAACTATCCGTCCTGAAACGACTCTTGAAACTCTAGGCAAGCTACGTCCAGCTTTCGATCCAGCAGCGGGTACTGTTACGGCAGCAACTTCTTCTCAGATCACTGATGGCGCGGCAGCTATGTTGCTTATGAGCGGCAAGAAAGCTAAAGAACTAGGTCTTAAGCCTCGTGCACGTATCAAAGCAATGGCTGTTGCCGGTTGTGATGCGGCGATCATGGGTTACGGTCCAGTTCCTGCTACTAAGAAAGCACTTAAGCGTGCAGGCTTGACTGCACAAGATATCGATTTCTGGGAATTGAACGAAGCATTCGCTGCTCAGTCTCTTCCTTGTGTTAAAGACCTTGGTCTTAAAGACAAAGCTGACGAAATCGTTAACATCCACGGTGGTGCCATCGCTCTTGGTCACCCACTAGGTTGTTCTGGTGCTCGTATCTCTACTACTTTGATCAACGTTCTTGAGCAGAAAGATGCTCAGTTCGGTGTTTCTACTATGTGTATCGGCATGGGTCAGGGTATTGCAACAGTTTGGGAACGTTTGAAGTAATTCAAATCTCTGAAATAGTTGTAACGAAAAGCCGCTGTTCTCTTTAAGCAATTAAAGGGACAGCGGCTTTTTTGTGCCTGTCGTTTATTTGTACTTTCTGCTATGTCTTTCCTCTGTGAAGCGCAGCGCTCCGTGTACTCGGTGGTAAAACTTCTTTTGCTCTAGCGCCTAAACTGCTGCCAAAGCAAAGAAAAGCTATTCACCACGGAGAACACGGAGACGCTTCGCTACACGGAGAAGGGCAGAATATAAAACCTAAACCTTAAACTGATCCACTTGGCTGTGAATATCCACTGAGACAGAGCTTACGTCGTTACTGGCATTAGTGATGCTGGTGGCAAGCTCTAATACGTTCTCTGATAAGTCCTGAATCAATAAAACATTACGATTGATCTCTTCGGTTACTTGGCTTTGCTCTTCGGCTGCAGTGGCGATGTGGGCATTCATTTGATCCACTTCATCGACGTACCCCGTTACTTCTTGCATGGAGCTGACGGTAGTCTCGACTTTTTCGATACTGCTTTGAGTATTCTCTTGGGATGCTTGTACTGACAGGCGAGCGTTTTCTACCCCTTTTTGTAATGATTCGATCTTACTGCGAATTTCATCGGTTGACGTTGCGGTTCGACTGGCTAGTGTCCGGACTTCATCGGCAACGACGGCAAAGCCTCGGCCTTGCTCACCCGCTCTCGCTGCTTCAATAGCGGCATTGAGTGCGAGTAGGTTGGTTTGCTCGGCAATATTTTGAATAACATCCAACACAGCGCCAATACCTTGGCTTTCCGTTTCTAACTGAGCCATGGCGTTAATGGCGGTATTCATATTCTCTTGTAGCTGATAGATATCGGCTTGGGTCGCATTTGCAGTGCTCATGCTGGTATTAACTTGATTACGAGTGGTACGCATCTGACTAGCCGCTTGTTCTGCACTAGAGGCTACCTCTGTTATGGAGGCACTTAATTCTGTGGTAGCCGTAGCTGCCGCATTAACTTCAAGGTTTTGTTGGTTCACTTGCTCAGCAGCGCCACTAGAAGCATCGTTTAATTGTTTCGAATTGTTCGCTAAATTATCAGCACTAACTCGCATATTGCCTACAAATGATGCCAGACTTTCTAACATGGAATTAAGTTCAGTACCGAGTGCTGAGAATTCATTATTGCCGTGAGTAGGAATACGAATCGTCAGATCTTGCTGACTGGTTATTTGTGATACTTTGGAGGAGAATACCTCGATCGGCTTAACAACAATGCGGGTGAAATAGGCCCCGATAATCCCCATGATGATGATCAATACGGCAGCGATGATAACGGTGGTTGTAATAATTGAATGACTTAATTGCTGTAAATGAGCAAATGCTTCCTGCTGATCAATCTCACTGAGAAGCGCCCATTTCAAACCAAGTATTTCGATGGGGGTGAAAGCTGAAATGACGGGTTCATTACGATAGTCATTTAAATAGGTAATATTCGAATTACCCTTTAGGGCGCCTTGGCTACTGGCATTATCGACCTTTTGTAAGCCAATCGCAGAGCCAGAAGCATCGATTTTAGCAAGGGTTTTACTATCCACTGAATTGCTCATTGCGGCTAGGTAAGCGGTTTTGTCTTCGATTAAAAATCGACTTTGGCTACGTAATAGGCCATCGCCACCGACCAAGTAAGTTTCTCCTGAATCACCAAACCCTGTCTCTTTCCACGATTGTTTATTGGTCATAATATCGTTGATGCCATCAATGGGCATTTGATAAATTAATATGCCTAAACGTTCACCATCTCGCATGATGGGGGAGGCGATAAAGGATGCTGCTGCGTCATAAGAGGGTAAATAGGGAGCAAAGTCGATTAGTGCTGTATCATCAGCATTCTGTAGTTGCATCCCTTGCTTGAAGGCTTGGCCTAGTCCTGAATCTTTATAAGGGCCAGTCATCAGAGACGTTGCAAAGTCTAGCTCTTTGAAAACAGAATAAATGATATGCCCAGAATCTGGTTCGACAATGAAGATGTCGTAGAAGCCATAAGTCTGGAGGTATTTACGTAATGTCGGATGATATTCTTGGTGCAAAATATCATAGGCTGAATTGTTTTCGGTTTTCACTAAAGCATCTTTACTGCCAAGAGGTTGGCTATTTAGCGCAATGTAGTCCTGTTGTAGGAAAAGAGCGTTATCACTAATACTGTTAAATAGAAGACTGGTATTTGCACTATTGCCATCATTATTTTCTTTGAATACTCGGTCGAATTCATTTTCATAATACTTTTTGATAGCCGAAATCTCAATTTTACCACCGGTTTGCAAAGGGTAATCAAAGAAAGCTTGTTTGAGGTAGTCTGCAGCGTCAATGATCCAAGGGGCTGAGGACGCGACCTTAATTTGATTATCAATGAGGGTGAAATAATCTTCGATTTGGCTCTTTTTCAGATCTCGAGCGGCTATCAGTTTCTGTTCAACCTGGTGTTTTATCGCAGTTTCAGATTCTGAAATAGCATTATCACCAATTAGAACAGAAGAGATAAGAATGGAAATAGCTGAAATCGCAATGAAAGCGATGATTAGCTGCTGCTTAACTTTGAAATTCATGACAAACCTTCGTATTAATACATATCATAAAGTTAAGTCTAGACAATAATCCTTAAATATTGAGGGGGAATAGCAGAAAATTACAGACAGTGTTTAATATATAAGCACTTGATCTGATAGAATGCCCCCATAAACCCAAATGATGTAAAAAGTGAAAGATCATGACTGATATTGAAACAAGCAATGATGAGATCATCGAACGTAACTTCGATGAACGTACAGAAGAAGATAAAGAAGCTTTTCTTACTCAGACTTGGTGTAATGCCTGCCAGGCAGCAGATCTAGGTATGGTTGAGCCAAAAGAATATGAATTGAACGGTGTTGTGATCGTTGAAGGCAAATGTAAGAAATGTGGTGAAGTGAGTTTGACTGAAGTCGCTGATGAAAGCACAGACGGAGAATGGGAAGACGAACGCTAATCGCCAGCCTCTTTCATTAAGACTAAAAAAACACCCTAGAGCTTCGCTGTAGGGTGTTTTTTTTATGCCAGAACCATTAAAGCGTTTGCTATTAACAGTCTCTTATTATGTATTTGAAAATTTCAACAACTTGCTCTGGGGTTTCACATACCGCTTGAGCGGCAGCGTCGACTTCCTTCAAGGGGTGAGTGATTTCTGGGCTGTGCATGACAATCAGAGACTTGTTCAAGGCCGCGGCATAGCCTGCATCAAATGCGGCGTTCCATTGCTTATATTTTTCACCAAAACGTACGACCACGATATCGGCATCTGATATCAATTTACGCGTACGTAAACTGTTAATTTTAGAGGCTTTATGATCTTTCCAAAATGGCTTTTCTTCGGTACCTAAAATCTCATCACCACAATCATCACTCGCACCATGGTTGGTATTGGGGCCTGATAATTCGATATCTAAGCCAGCGGTTTTGATACCTTCAGCAATCGTCGCGCGCCAGTCAGAATGGATCTCACCGGACAAATAAACATTTAATTTCATGATGTTTTCTCTTCTTCTTTTTTCCAGCGGGTATAAAGCATCGTTGTTACGAAAAGTACTAGTGTAAAGAGAACCATTAGGCCTCCCCAAAACTCGCCTCTCGGGGTGAAAAATACTAGGATTGAGCCAATAAAGTAAATCATGGTGACATACGAAAGCCACGAGGCTGATTTATGACTGCCGCTGATTAAGCCTGGAATAAATATAAATAATGGAAGACTCAGTACCGCCCAAATGAACAAGGGAATTCCAATGCTCATGTCTTTTGTCTCTTCACTACCCCCGGCCAATATGCCCCCGAAGATGGCCGCTAATAAGCCGATATAGCTTATTAGAGTTAGGATGCGGCTGATTTTTAGCTTATTCATGCATTAGCCTCAGAACTATTTAATACCAGCTGTTTTGCCAATTTAGCAATGCGCTTACCTTGAGCTTGGCACAGCTTGAGTTCGTGTTCAGATAAAGCGCGCTCACCGTCATTGCCAGACCAATGAGATGCGCCGTATGGAGTGCCTCCTGCTTCTGTATGCAATAGAGCTGTTTCGGTATAAGGAATACCACAGTAGATCATGCCGTGATGAATCAAAGGTAAGGCCATCGACATCAGTGTGGTTTCTTGACCACCATGTAAGCTTGAGGTTGCGGTAAAAACTCCAGCTGGCTTATCAACCAACTTACCTGTCATCCATAGATTACTGGTGCTATCGATAAAGTACTTTAACGGAGCAGCCATATTACCAAAACGAGTTGGGCTGCCCATGACGAGACCTGAGCAATGCTTTAAATCGTCTTCAGTGCAATAAATTGCACCTTCGGCAGGGATCGACTCTTCTGTCGCTTCGCAATTAGTTGAAATTGCAGGCACAGTGCGAATGCGAGCTTCTATACCCGAGATCATTTCGACACCTTGGGCAATCGCTTGCGCCATTTTGGCCGTTGTGCCCCCGCGGCTGTAATAGAGAACTAAGACATAAGGGGCGATTGTGCTCGCTGTCATTATAGTATTTCCAATACTTGTTCGGGAGGGCGTCCCAATTTAGCGTGATCGCCATTAATGACGATAGGACGTTCGATCAACTTTGGGAATTCGACCATCGCCTTAATTAACGCGGCATCGCTGAGGTCTTTATTACTTAGCTGGTTTTCTTTGTAGGCGTCTTCACCTTTGCGTAATAGCTCACGAGGGCTGATATTGAGCTTGCTTAATACATCTTTTATCTCTTTTGCACTCGGGCTATCTTCAAGATAAAGACGAATAGTTGGCTCTATTCCTTGCTCTTGCAATAACTGCAAAGTTTGACGTGATTTAGAGCAGCGTGGGTTGTGGTAGATAGTGACATCCATAAAAGATTCGCTCATGCTAAAGTTTATAAAGTGTAATAGCAGCATTGTAGCGAAAAGATCGCTATCATTCACCGCAAACATGCACTATCTGATAATCAAAATAGTATTAAGGATAACTGAGTGGAAGACTCGCGAAACTGGCGAAATAAGGTTGGATTGAAGGCCGTGTGGTTAAAAGCACTCAAGCAATATCAGGGGCTTGGCATATTTGTCTTTGCTATGAAGCGGTTTAATCGCTTAGGGCATAAAACCCATGCCGCCGCTTTAACCTATACCACTTTGTTTGCTCTTGTGCCGCTCATAACCGTGACCTATTCAGTGCTGTCTATGATCCCATCATTAAAGCAAGGTCGCGGTGATATCGAGGCCATGTTAATCGGTAATCTCGTGCCCGCTTCCGGTGATACCTTGATGGGGTATTTGCACCAATTCTCTCAGCAAGCCCAGCAGTTAACCGTGATCGGTATTGTATTGCTAGTTGTCACGGCTTTTATGATGCTGAAAACGATAGAGAATACTTTCAATCAAATCTGGCAATTAAAACAAGGGCGAAAGGGGGTTGCGAGTTTTTTATTGTATTGGGCGATATTAAGTTTAGGGCCTTTGATGCTCAGTGCCGGCTTAGCCGTCAGTTCTTACATTGCGTCTTTAGGTTTATGGAAAGAAGACTGGGTTCCGAGTTCTGGAGTGCTCGCCCTCGCGGTTATTGTGCCTTACTTGACCAGTTTTCTAGCGTTTACCCTGATCTATTGGGCGGTACCAAATTGTAACGTGTCATTGCGACATGCGGCTATTGGTGGGGCAGTCGTTGCCTTGTTCTTCGAAGTCGGGCAGGAAATTTTTGCTGAGGCGACAACTTTCTTCCCATCCTATCAACTTATCTATGGTGCTTTTGCTGCCGTGCCACTCTTCCTTCTATGGGTCTATATCTCATGGATGGTTATTTTATTAGGTGCTGAGATTGTCTATTTGCAAGGTGCGGGAATTGATCAGCCGGAAAAAGAAATCCCTTTTCATCACGACGTATCGGGATTATATCTATTGGCCTTATTAAAACAACAGCAGGATAGTGGAGAAGGGCTGAGTATTAATTTGTTGAAGGCAGGGCTAGAAAAAAATAGTGGTCGTGGGATATCTTCAGTGCAACTTATAGCGCTGATTAATAAACTGTTAGCTTTAAAGTTAATTATAAAAACGGGAGAGCATTTTTTTCTGATTAGAGACCTCAGTCATTACCCGCTTTATGATTATTTGCAGCACATTCCCCCTGAAAACTGGCCTTTGATCGCAACAGGCGATGTCATATCATTTAATACAAGTTTGATGACAGAAAGTGAAAAGTTAAAGTCTGTTTGGTCAAAGCCATTGCTGCAGTACCTTCCTCAGTTAAAAGCGTGTGATGATAATGAACTGGATAAATAAATGGATACAAGCCGTGCTGGTATTGGCACTGAGTCTACTATTAATCGCCTGTAAGCCCTTATTAGAGACGGGGCTTCTTGATGGTTGGTTTAATCAAGGGGTTGAATTGGTTGATGGAGATTATGCACCAAGAAATAACTGGCAAGGCCAATGGCGGGTGATCAATATTTGGGCGGAGTGGTGCAAGCCATGCTGGCAAGAAATTCCTGAATTGAATCAATTTTTTGCTCTACAAGATCCTAATGATGTGCAGCTTATTGGTTATAACTTTGATGAGCTTGAGCAGGCAGAATTAAAATCGTTAAAAGAAAAGATGTCGATACAATTTCCGCTGCTGACTGAGTGGCCAGAGGCATGGGAAACAGTGGAAGTTAAAGGCTTACCAGCGACTATTATTATGTCCCCTGAAGGTCGAATAGCAACCGTTTTATGGGGACCACAGAACCTTGAAGGCCTTCATAAGGCTCTCGAAAAAGAAAAAAATAGTATGAAATGAGGAATAAAGCATGCCAACCCCCCTCTGATTATCTGGGGAGAATCGCTTTAAAACATAATGATTTAAACCCAAACATCATATTCTTAAACAAACTTAAAACTCGGAAAAAATAGCTAAAGTTTTCAGTATTCTGTCTTAAACTAAAAAGACTCCAGTCCTGTAGCACTGGGGGTCCTTTTTACTGGCTTGAATAACTGAGGCATCCCATGATTAATTTATTTGATGCGTTTGCTGCATTTGTCACAACTCACCCTGGAATCTCCGAAGCGGAAAAACGCAACATCTCGGCCTGCCTGAAAAATTTATTGGACGCTGATCCAGAGAAAGAAATAATGCGCCGTGCCCTTGAGCATTATGCTAATGAATTTAACTGGCCTTATGTGGTGGAATCCCCCGACGGTTATGCAGTGTTTGGTATGGAAGCGATGGAGGCCACCCAACTTGCGCGCAATGCATTGAATTCAAGCCAGCAAGCACTAGAAGCGTGTTTATTATCTATGTATGAAGATCAAAATAATGCTGAAGTTGTGGCTGATGTGCAGTTGATGATGGAGAATCGAGTGGCTTGAGGAATAGATTATTGGTGATCGACGAACCAGTATTTTTGCCAGAAATTCATTACTTTCTCAGGATACTTTGTGCGCCCTAAACTGCCGTTATAACGGGCGAGGGCTCTGATCCAGTCGCCTTTCTCACGTTTCAAATAATGTTTTAGGATCGTACAGCCATAACGCAAATTCGTTGCGGTATTAATTAAGTTATCGTCACCACGTCCAAGTTCTTTTTTCCAAAAAGGCATGACTTGCATTAAACCTTGCGCGCCAACATATGAAACCGCATAAGGATTAAATGCACTCTCAACATGAATAACTGAGATTACTAGTTCGGGAGAAAGACCCGCGCGAGTTGCCTCTTGGTGAACCATACGCAGTAAATTTAGGCGTTTTTTGGGGTCTTTGATGTAGCGTTTAAGTCTTGCCGACATGTCGACTAACCAAACTTGGGCATCAAACTCATCAGCGAAACTATCAGCGTCAGACACTGCTTTAATCAATGCGGTTTTTAGATCTTGATCAATCAGTTGTTTGGCTTCAGATTTTTGCGGAATTTGTTGGCTTTTGGCCAAGCTGGTGGCAGGAAAGAATCCGCACAACATAACTAAAGTGAGTATTATCTTTAGCCATGAAGTATCGCAGATTAATTGCCACCACCGATTAAGCATTATTTAAGCTTCGATTGCATTGGTTAAGAATTCAACGATGTCGGCAACGGCAATCTCTTGCTTATCCGTGGCGCGACGATGCTTATATTCAATAGTACCCGCTTCCAGACCGCGGTCGCTGATGACGATACGATGCGGTAAGCCCATCAGCTCCATATCGGCGAATTTCACCCCTGGGCTGGTCTTTTTATCGCGATCATCAAAGAATACATCGATGCCTAAGCTTTTAAGTTCGGCATACAAGGCTTCTGATTTTTCACGCACGGCTTCTGATTTGTGAGCGCCCATAGGCACGATACCTAGAGTGAAGGGTGCAATAGCATCTGGCCAGATAATACCATTATCGTCATAGTTCTGCTCAATGGCGGCTGCTACAACTCGGCTAATACCGATACCATAACAACCCATGGTCATGGTTTTATCTTTACCATTTTGGTCTAAAACAGACGCCTTTAGTGCCTCTGAATATTTAGTTCCTAGTTGGAAGATATGGCCGACTTCGATGCCGCGTTTTATTTCGATGTTACCTTGTCCGCATGGGCTTGGGTCACCGGCAAGCACATTACGTAAATCGGCAACTTCGGTAAAGTTCGCATCTCGGTCCCAGTTAGCGCCGGTAACGTGCTTATCATCTTGATTGGCACCACAAACAAAATCAGCACAATGAGCAGCGCTACGATCAACAAACACTTCGATGCCTTTATCGATTAAACCGATAGGACCTAGAGAGCCAGTGCCTGCTCCAACAAGGTCACGAATTTGAGCATCGCTAGCAAATGTTAGTGGCTCGGCCACTTGAGCTATTTTCTCAGCTTTGATTTCGTTAAGTTCGTGGTCACCACGAATGACGAGAGCAACCAGAGGAGCCGCTTCTTTGGCTTCTATTTGTGCTTCTGTTTGAGCTCCTAAAACGATCAAGGTTTTAACGACTTTGCTCGTTTCAACCGCTAATAAAGAACATACGTCGTCGATACTATGAGTATCAGGAGTATCAATAGTGGTTAATTCAGCGCTTGCCACAGGGCGATCGCCGGTAGGAGCCAAGGCTTCTGCCAATTCAACGTTCGCCGCAAAATCAGAGCTATCAGAGAAGGCGATATCGTCTTCACCCGATTGAGCTAGAACATGGAATTCGTGAGATTTAGCACCACCGATCGAACCGGTATCGGCATCAACCGGGCGGAAATCTAAACCAAAGCGGTTGAATATATTGGAGTAAGCGCCATGCATTTTGTCATACGTCTCGTTCAAGCTATCTTGGTCAGCATGGAACGAATAAGCGTCTTTCATTATAAATTCACGAGAGCGCATCACGCCAAAACGTGGGCGAGTTTCATCACGGAATTTAGTCTGTACCTGATAGAAGGTAACCGGTAGTTGTTTATAGCTAGAAAGCTCATTACGCGCTAGGTCGGTAATAACTTCTTCGTGGGTTGGGCCTACGCAGAAGTCGCGGCCATGGCGATCTTTAACTCGAAGTAATTCTCCACCGTATTGAAACCAGCGCCCCGTTTCTTGCCATAGTTCAGCAGGCTGCACGGCGGGCATTAATACTTCAAGGCCATCCGCCTTATTCATTTCTTCGCGAACGATCCCTTCGACCTTGCGTAACGTGCGTAAACCAAGGGGTAACCAGGTGTATAAACCTGAGGCCAGCTTACGAATCATGCCGGCTCGCAACATCAGCTGGTGGCTGATGACAACGGCATCCGTAGGGGTTTCTTTTACGGTAGCGATGAGGAATTGGGTAGCGCGCATAGTTGAGACTCTTAATAGGGTATATCTGATGGTCGAATTCTAATGCTTTTCTCTGCTTGCGCCAATCACTATCGGGTCTCGTTCGGCGATATGTTCAGCCTAATGGTCTCTAAGAGGTAGATATAAGCTGTGTTAAGCATGACATTGCTTTAGAATAGCCGCGAAATATAGCCGCTTCTATTTACTACTTTTCCTACTTTGAGTCCCTTGGCAGTCATCTATGCAGTCTTCAAACACATCATCTCCTATCCAAGCTAAATCGAATATACCGTTACAGTCTGAGGTGATAAAGCGTTTGCAGGTATCTGAGGAATTAACCACATTTCCAGAAGAAGCTTTTGATCATGTGGACTCATTGGAAATCCTAGATTTATCGAATAATCGCTTATCTGAGCTGCCCTCAAATCTCGATCAATTTACCGAGCTACGGATTCTATTTTTATCGAATAATGACTTTGATCATATCCCCGCGGTACTGGCTCGTTGTCCCAAGCTTGAAATGATCAGTTTTAAGTCCAATCGAGTTGTCCGAGTTGATGAGGATGTATTGCCGATAAATACGCGCTGGCTGATTCTTACCGATAATAAAATTGAAAATTTGCCCGATTCGATGGGCAAGCTTCATCGCCTACAGAAATTGGCATTAGCGGGTAATTGCTTAACCTCGCTGCCAGAAAGCATGACGGAGTGTAAAAATTTAGAGTTGGCGAGGTTATCAGCCAATCAACTAACATCTATGCCTGATTGGTTATTTCAATTACCTAAATTATCTTGGTTGGCTTTTTCTGGCAATGTCTTTAATCGCACAGATCGTATTGATGGTTGTGGTGAAGCCCGTAGCGTTAATTCGAGTAATGGGAATTTGAGTCGTATTGTCGAAGTCCCATTAACCGATATTGAACTCGGAGAATTAATTGGCGAAGGGGCCTCGGGATTTATTTATCGAGCAAAGTGGCTTAATCAACCTGAGACCTTGGAAAATACCGATACGAATATTGCAGTCAAGATATTCAAAGGGGATGTTACTAGCGATGGCTATCCTCAAGATGAATTAGACTGTTGTTTAACGACGGGAGAGCATAACCATTTAATTAAGGTAGTTGCTCAATTAGATCAAAAGGATGCTGAGAAAACACTGGGTCTAGTTATGGAGCTTATTTCTCAAGATTATTTTAATTTAGGGCTGCCACCTTCGTTGCAAACGTGCACGCGCGATACTTTTGTCAAAGACACCGAGTTTGATTCAGGTCTCATCGCTCAGTTCGCAAAACAAATGGTTGAGACCCTGGCGCATATGCATAGTAGGCAAGTTAGCCATGGTGATATATATGCTCACAATACAATGATTAATGAAAAAGGTGAGCTATTGCTTGGCGATTTTGGTGCAGCGACGAATTTATCCTATTTACCACTGTTACAAAAAGAAGCGATGGAGCGTATCGAGATCCGAGCTTTAGGCTGCTTAATTGATGATTTATTATTGTTAATTAAAAAGCCTGAGGAAGATGAGGGTACTCAGCTTTTGGTTAAGTTGGCAATAGATTGCATGCAGGAAAATACTGCAATGCGTCCTAGCTTTGATGATGTATATCAGCAGTTAATATCCGGCCAGGTTAGGGTTTCTAGTCTGTCGTTTGAGAAATGACGGAGAGTATATGAAGCAAGGTATTGTTGGCTACCACAAAGATGAAGAAGATCATTGGGTCGCTCGCTTATCCTGTGGTCATTTTCAGCATGTACGCCATGACCCACCTTGGGTAAATCGTATTTGGGTTACAAGTCAGGAGGGAAGAGATTCAATGCTAGGTTTTGAGCTTGAATGTAAGAAGTGTGATTTAGGTGAGAAGCGAGATGTTGTTTAACTTTTAACCTTCAGCCCTCAACTTTCGCTTCTGACATTTTTTTCCAGTTATGGAACCAGCGGATGAGTTCATTTTTTTGTTTAGGTTTAGAAATTAAATAGCCTTGTAGTAGCATCGGCGCATTCAGATTTTTTAAATAAAGGTACTCATCATGAGACTCGATACCTTCTGCAACTAATTCCACTTGATATTCCTTGGCAATATCAATCAAGGTATTGCAAATGACCTGTGAGAAATGGTCATTGTGAATATTGGTTATAAAGCTACGGTCAATTTTAATTTCACTGAAGGGCAGCTGCTTTAGCTGGGTTACATTGGTAAAGCCGGTGCCAAAATCGTCGAGGGCAATGCCATAGCCCCAAATGCGTAAGCGGTTTAACGTCTCTAGTTGATTCGGTGTTTGCAACGCCAGTTCTTCAGTTACTTCAATAATAATTTCTTCAGGCTGAATCTCATGCTGCTTAAATAATTGATTGAGGCGAGTAGGAGTTGTTAAATCCTCTAGCTGGATCGGTGATAAGTTAAAAGATAGGGTAAGAGAATGACCGAATGCTTGTTTTAATTCAGCGAAGTCTTTAATGGCCTTTTCAAGAAGCTGTGAAGTAATAATATCAATGAGATCATGATCTTCCGCGCAGTTAATAAATCGAGCGGGGAGGATATTATTGCCTTTCCCAGGATTATCGATTCTGGCTAATACCTCAATGCTATGGACTTGGTTTTTCTTGCTATCTACTTTAGGTTGGTAATAGGGCAAGATTCGTTGCTCATGGATGGCAAGTTCAATTTCAGCTTTAGACAGTGATGTTTGAGGGGTGGTTAAATGCTCATTGAAATAATGCAGCTTGGTCAGGGTATGTTGCAGCTCTGTAAAACTGATCGGCTTAATGATATTGCCGATTAAGTGAACCTTGTGTTGGCGGGCAATCTCCGCGGCGAGGTTAATCACTCTTTCTTCCATTCCCGATATTATCACTACGCGGCCTTTAAAACCTTGCTTACCCAAATGGCGAATAAGCTCCATGCCGTCCATTTCTGGCATATTTAAATCAATGAAAATGAGTTGGTAATAATTAGGGTCATCATTGATTGTATCTAACGCCTGGCGGCCAGTACTGCAGTGAGTAATGTTCTCGATACCCAATTGAGATAAGCTGGCATCAAGAACAATTCTTATTGATTTAGAGTCATCGACAATGATGGTATTGAAATTATGTTTGCTCATTCACATCCCTTAATGATCGCCGACACATTGATGTATTAAGCATAGATGTAAATAGAAGACTTATCTATTGTGTGGTTATAACGAGCTGTTATGGATTGAGCTCTGTTTAGAAGGTATTCCTGATTGGGTGGCGCGGATGGATCATTCTCGCGTAGTATAGAGCGTTCGTATTCTTGGTGATACGAATTAGAGAGACATTTCGTTAAGGTTATAAAGAAAATATTAAAGAAAAATTAAAGAGAAAATAATGGATAAAAAAAGTGAATCCGTAGATTTAGGTCGCGGCAAAATCAAACATAATCATCTGGCAGCACTCGTGACATCTAAGGTGTATCGACAGCAGGTCGTTAAGGCTAAAAAAGGTAAGGGTGCCTACACTCGTAAATCCAAACATGGGCAAGAGCCCTGTTTAATAGCGGCCTAAATACGCTCTATTGAGTCGCTATCAAACAGGGTTTTTACTCAAAACTATTCTACGGTGGATAAAAACTGCTGATAAACTTCTGCACTTTCATTAGGAATTTCAACCATAGGTAGATGGCCAACACCGTCAAAAATATGAACGCTGGCATCTGGAATGATTTCTTTAAACGCAGCAACCGCTGATACGTCTAATACTCGATCTTCTTTACCCCACATGATCAAAGTAGGCAACTGACGTTCCGCAATTGTTGCTTGGATTGATTGCTGAAAGTTATTGTCGATCAAGCGTTGCTTGGTCGCGATCATATCAGTGAAGATTTTTTGATTAATATCAACTCGCGCCATCGTTTTACGGATAAAGGCAGGGCGCAAAGGCCAAGGTAATAGTGGTGGTTGGCTCATCGTGAAGTTCATGCGGTATTCAAAGCTCTCTTCATCCGTCGCAATTAGTGGGTTACCACCTTTGGCCAGTGCCTGATAGAACTCGCTCGGCTCAGAGCCATCAACTCCAGCCGCATCAATTAAGGTTAAGCTTTTGACTTTGTCTGGATGGTTTAGGCTATAGATCGCGCTAATAGCCCCTCCCATTGAGTTGCCGGCAATGTGAAAACGATTGATGCCTAAAGACGTCATTAGCGAATCTAAGCGCTCGGCTTGTTTAATCAAGTCATAATCTGTAGATAATTGCTTTTCAGAATCCCCGTGGCCGGCTAAATCAACGGCAATCACATGGTACTTTTCATCCAACGCTTTTGTGAATCGTATCCAATTGTCTTTGTTTGCTGAAAATCCATGTAATAACAGGATGCTTTCAGCACTCTCCGCAAGTGTACTTGGGCGCTCCATATAGGTTAATTCTACATCCCCAGCAGTAGCGGTTTTAACTTCTAAGCCGACACTATCACGGGCTAGACCGATGACACTATCAAATAGACTATCTTGTTGATTAGCGGTGCAGCCGCTGAATAAAAGGCTTGAGCTGATCAATGCCAGTGCGCTGAGTGGTTTAATTATTTTTATCATAGCTAGGCTCTGTGTTGTTTTTGACATCACTTAATAAATTAGAGATATCCGCTACGGCTTGGATCGCAGGGATAATCGAATCATCATCCAGTAATCGGTTAGGTTGATAAGCGAGTAGCATGCCATTACTGATCTCAATGTGAAGGTGCGGATGCGCCAAAAGCCAGGCCGATAAAGAAGTTTGATCACACTCTGGTTGAACTTCGTCTTGTAAAAATAGCTCGCTAAGGGACTTGTTATTGGTATAAGCGTTATGGGTTTTAAAGGCATAGTGCTTTAACTCCACGAGCTTTTGTTGGCGACAGATATTAGCTAGTGACTGAGGATTGAAGGGAGATTGCAGGGCATCTTTTGGTATTTTGTTTGCGGGGGGAAAGATACTTAGATGCAGCGTTTGATAGCGGCTATCCACTGCCAAGCTGAAGATAATGATGCTGCTATTGTGTATGCCTAATGGCTCAATTGCACGACAATCGAAAAAGTTAAATCCTAACTTGAAGCATGTATCGTCGGCGCTAATCGCGTGACGGAATACGGCATTAGTGCTGTAATTTAGAATAGAAAAATTGGCTTGTTTAATATGATCATTAAAGTTGATGAACTCTTGGTATTGCCATGAGTTTTGTTGGGCAATTTCTCGTATTTTATGGCTGCGTGTATTTTTGCTGAGCATCATTAAAATAATAGCGATCAAAGTGATTATACTGAGAATAATAAAGGTAAATAACAGCTGCAATTTAAGCCTCGTAACCTGTAATATGTTGATTAATGACGAAATATTAAGAGTTTAACATGCCTAAAACTCCAGCCAGTAAAACCAATGATACAACAACGCAGCCCTTAGTCTTAGCCGAAGAGTTATTGAGTCACGATGGGCAATATCGAATTGGCATTATGACATTGAATTCAGCTAAAACAATGAATGCGGTTGATCTTGAAATGGTTAATTTAATCGATGAGATCTTAGCTCGCTGGCAAAATGACGATGGCATCGTGGCGATGGTGATGCATGGTGCGGGTGATAAATCTTTTTGTGCCGGAGGGGATATTCGTCAGCTTTACGACAGCATGCAAGCTTCGGGTGATGATCATTTAGCCTATGCCGACGCTTTTTTTACCGGAGAATACAGTAAGAATTATCGCGTGCATCGTTTTGGTAAGCCACTTATCGCTTGGGGTCATGGCTTCGTAATGGGAGGCGGGCTAGGGCTGTTTATTGGCGCAAGTCACAAGGTCGGGACCGAAACGTTAAAATTAGCCTGGCCTGAAATTCGAATTGGTTTATTCCCAGATGTGGCAGGTAGCTATTATTTAAGTCGATTGCCATTTCCTATCGGCCATTGGATGGCTTTAACTGGGAGTCAGATGAATGCGGTAGACTGCAAACAGGTAGGCTTAGTTAATTATTGCCTCGCTAATGATGAACTTGATCAGGTGATTGAAGCGTTACGTCAGCAACCTTGGCAAGAAAATAAGGCGATGAATAATCAGTATGTTCGCGATTTATTAACCGCCGTTGAGCAAGCTTCTGAATGTGAATTTCCCGAGTCGAATATCAATGGCGCTAAAGCAGAAATTGATCGTCTTTTCTCGCCGCTTGAAAATGAGCATATTGCGTCGGTATCCGATAACCAGCAATTGTTAATTGGCATTACCAGTCGATTTGAACAGCTCGAATCGGACAGCGCTTGGTTTAATCAAGGGCGAGAAAATTTTTATGCCGGCTGTCCTGCGACCGCACATTTGATCATGCAGCAGTTACAGCTTGGTAAAAACATGACGTTAAAGGAAGTTGTGCAGTGGGAATTGATTATGGCGTTGCAATCGGTCCGACATCCTGACTTTTCTGAAGGTATTCGGGCGATGGTCATCGATAAAGATTTTACCCCTCATTGGCAACATAAAACCATTGCCGATGTGCCTATTACCTGGGTTAACGGATTGATGGCGCCTTTATGGTCTGACGGCGAACATCCCTTTAGCGAGTTATAAATTAGAGTTCACGAGGACCATTGAATTCGAAGACATCGTAAGCGAGCTCAATGTCGGCGCTGAGTTTAGTGAACTCTTCTTCGATACTGCTGCTATGCCAGCCCATTCTTTCTAGTGCTGCAATGTCATTCCATTGAATTCTTTTATCCTCACTACAGACGCGATTATGTGCGATCGTCACCAGGTCGCATAAATCAATGCTTGGAACGTAGCGATTATTATCCCGATAATTTTGTGGGATATCGGCGATTGAGCGGGGAAATTGCCAGTGGCTGAGAATGCTCTCTCCTAACATTGGATGGATTTGATCCAAAGTCGTATTCAACTCGTCTAGGCTATACCCCTCATTATTATCCGCCATGGCAATTATGGGCAATGTACCAATTTTAAATAATAAACCGGCTAAAAAGGCTTCTTCTGGGACTAATCTTGCCTTATTAGCCAATACGTAACAATGACAGGCGACATTTAAACTGTGTTGCCATATCTCTCTCATTCTCTTTTCAGAGGCCGGATTTTTGCTATTAAATAGTTGGCGAGTTGAAATACTGATGGCGACTTTCGCGCAATAGCTCATCCCTAATAAACTAATGGCTTTACTGAGGTCAGCCACTTTGACTTCCCGTCGAACCAGAGGGCTGTTGGCAATGCGCAATAATTGCGCGGTGGTCGCTGGGTCATGTTCAATGACGCGAGTGAGCCCTAGATTATCTAAATTAGGATCTTTTTCGCATTGGCGTATGCGTAAAGCAACTTCCGGCAAGGTGGGGAGTTTAAGGCTGCCATCTTCGACAGCGCGCATAATATCGGCCGCTAATGAATCCATCACGGGTTAACCTCCTAATGCCCCTTGAGTTTCAATGATTTCTTCACTGACATCTTCCATCTCCGCAATTAAAGTAGAAGGATCTAGACCTAGGCGATCAAAGGATGAAATCTCACTCCAGTCTAATTTAGTATAGGGGTGGTCCGTACCGGCGTAGCTCTGTAGGGTGGCGACTTGGACAATATCGGCGTAATCAACTTTATCGACCTTACGATCAAATAATAGGTAGTTTTTAGATACCGCAACCAGTTCTTCTGGGAAGTCCCACATCTTTAGAATATAACTACCAAGAGAGGGGTGTAATACTGTAAGGACCTTTCCTAGAGCGAATGAATCATTTAACAAAGATTCATTATGTTCAGCAAAAGCTAATATCGGCAGTTTGCCGATTTGATGAGTTAACCCTGCTAATAACGCTTGATCGGGCTGTAAGTCGGTAAAATGACGTGCTAAAACTTGGCAGCTAGCGGCTATTTCAATGCTTTTTGACCAGCAAGAACGCATGCGTTTATCAACGATATCGCTGGTCGCTTGAAACATTTGCTCCATGGCTAAACCCATGGCTAGATTGCTCGTGAGGTCGATGCCAAGTCGTGAGACCGCAGTATTTAAGTCAGAAACGGGCACGGAAGCACGTATTAACGGGCTATTAGCGACTTTAACCATGCGCGCACTGAGCGCTGCATCTCGCCCCAGAATGCGGGTCAAATCCGAGATGCTAGACGTTACATCTTCTGCAACTTCTCTTACTTGTAGAGCGACTTCCGGTAGGGTTGGAAGCACTAGCTCATCATTCTCAAGTGCTTGAATGATCTCTTGTTTTACTTGTTTGACCAGTGGAATTGTCATCGAAACTGTTGAACCTTTTATGCATCCTTTTCCTCAGTATAGGGCAGGTTCTGTAAGGTGAGAGGAAAATCCTTAGAATCCGTCAAATACAAGGTCTGATGCGGATTTTCACTATTGATAACAGCTAGTACGGATATCGCCGATTGCGAAGACGAAGGCTTGGAGCGATGAATCAAAATATCCCCTAGGGATTTACCTTCTTGGCTAAATAGTTGAGTTCCAAGGGCACTTAGGGCTAATTGAACATCAGTTTCAGCGTCTAGCTGGTAATGCTGCAAAGATTTCTTCGCTTTGCCAAGGTACTGTAAGCGGGCGATGATTTCTTGGCCGGTATAACAACCTTTGTTAAAGCTGATGCCGCCTAATTGATGCCAGTTAATATGTTGTGGGATCCACTGCTCAGATTGATCAGCCTGCGTATAGAAAATCCCATCGCTAATATCGGCTAAGCGCCAGTCTAATGTTGGCAGTAGATTTGATAACAGGTCAACTTCATAATCTGAGCCATTCTCTATCACCAATATCTGACGTTGTTGACTAATACTGAGTCGCTGGTGGCTACCAGTGGGTGTGACCTGGTGAACGGCATCGCCTTGGTTGGCGCCTTTCTGTAGAGGGTTGAAGAGTCCGAATATCAAGTGGCTATTGGTGCAATTTTCAATATTCGCTTTGAAAAATACTTTATATTTCTGTAAATACTTTTCTAATAAATTGGCACTTAAAGTGGGTAAAACTAACCAGTAGTTTTCGCCATCAAAACTGATGGTGAAATTGGCAACAATGCGTCCCTTAGCATTGCAGCAAGCGCCAAAGTGAACAGTGTTGATATCAATGTCGTTCAAATTACAGGTGAGCTGCCCCTGTAAGAAACGTTCAGCATCTGGTCCATTAATCTTCAATGCGCTAAATTGATTTAACCAGCAGGCTTGAAATGCATTTTCGCTAGTCTGAGTTGTTTGCTCGATGTGAAAATCGCCCCATGTATCTAGGCTGCCGAGTTGTTCTAAGGTTGTACGTGTAACCATGGGGAATATTCCTAAAATTATCTTGTCATGACCCAATTGTTGTCTTGGCGCAAGAAATTGCATTCTACTCGATAATTCCACGCTGTGTCTTGTGCTTGTGCTTATGTATAATGCAGCGATCAACATTTGGGAGAGTCAAAGTGAGCGAGAATCTCGAACATAAGCGTTTAATGTGGCACTGCCGCCGAGGCATGTTAGAACTGGATGTCTTATTACTGCCTTTTGGCCGCGATATATATTTAACTTTAAGCGCTGAGGATCAAGCTAAGTTTGTTGATTTATTGGAGTGCGAAGATCCCGATTTATTTGCTTGGTTTATGCAGCACCAAGTGTCTGACAATCCTAACCATGCTTATATGGTGGATATGATTCTAACAACGGGTCATACCAAGATGTAAAGGATGGGTAATCTCATGGATGAGAATCGACCTCTTGATATATTTCTACAGCCATCGCGGCGCTTGTTAGGCTTTAGCCTATTCTTTGTCTGTCTTTGTTCGGTCCTGTTATTAACTATGCCTGTTGCCTATTTATATAAGCTATCGCTGTTTGTTTTGATGGCGATTGGCATATTGATGGAGCTACGCAATAAGGTTTTTTTGACCAGTCCAAGTAGTATTATTCGCATTGGCTATGATGGTGGGGTTCTGGATGGAGAAGGTAATATTAGCGAAACTCACTGGTGGTATCAGCGCCGTTTAGGGGAGAAAACTTATGCTCCTCTGGGCTCAGGTACTCGAGTATGGGTTGAGTGGGTGGCGTTGGATTTCAGTGTTTGGCCCTGGCAACTTGGCCAAGCAGTGGTGATTGCCCGCGATAGCGTTGAAGAACCAAAGGATTTCCAGCGTTTAAAGAGGGCATTACGCAGCTAAAGCTCTCCTAACTCCTTTAAATACTTAGGGGTTAATACCGTATCAAATGCTCGGGGCAAGGCTTCCGGGTAGTCTAGGGAGTAATGCAGGCCTCGGCTTTCTTTACGCAGTAATGCAGAGCGAATAATAACATCAGCGACATCCACTAGGTTTCTCAGTTCAAGCAGATCATTACCTACTCGATAATTACCATAGAACTCTTGGATTTCTTCGCGTAATAACTTAACCCGGTGTTTGGCGCGAACTAATCGTTTAGTCGTGCGCACGATCCCAACGTAGTCCCACATAAAGCGACGAAGTTCATCCCAGTTGTGGGCAATCACAACGGCTTCATCAGAATCGGTGACTTGTGAATCATCCCAGTCAGGGATTTCAGGCAGTTGTGCACCAGCGGATATGTTCTGTTCAATTTTTGCCGCGGCTTGGCGAGCAAAGACTAAGCATTCTAATAAGGAGTTGCTGGCAAGGCGATTAGCCCCATGGAGCCCGGTATGAGCGGTTTCACCGATCGCATATAAACCAGGGATATCGGTGCGTCCGACCATGTCGGTCACTACACCACCGCAGGTGTAATGCGCGGCAGGGACCACTGGAATTGGGTTCTTGGTAATGTCGATACCGAGTTCTAGGCAACGCTCATAGATAGTCGGGAAATGAGCAATGATAAAGTCTTTATCTTTGTGACTGATATCTAGATATAAGCAGTCAGCCCCTAAGCGTTTCATCTCATGATCAATTGCTCGTGCCACAATGTCTCTAGGTGCCAATTCACCACGCTCATCAAACTTGTGCATAAAGCGCTGGCCGTTTGGCAGCAATAGGTGTCCGCCTTCGCCACGCACCGCTTCGGTGATTAAGAAGGACTTTGCTTGTGGGTGGTATAAGCAAGTTGGGTGAAACTGGTTGAATTCCATATTGGCTACCCGACAACCGGCGCGCCAAGCCATTGCGATGCCATCACCAGAAGCCCCATCTGGGTTGCTGGTATATAAATAGGCTTTACTGGCGCCGCCCGTCGCAAGTACGACGGAGCTGGCGGTTATCACTTCAACTTCACCCGTCGCTTTATTGAGGAAATAGGCGCCAAAACAACCTTGTTCTTTTTGCCCAAGCTTTTCCCCAGTGATGAGATCAATAGCAATATAATCACTAAGTAGATGCAGGTTCTTTTTCGCTTTGGCAGCTTTTTGTAATGTATCGGAAATGGCTACGCCGGTGGCATCGGCGGCATGAATAATGCGGCGAATACTATGGCCACCTTCACGGGTTAAATGGAAATCTTCGCCATTTTCACCTTGATCAAAGGGGACGCCAAGGTCAATTAACCATTGAATGGCATCGGTGCTATGTTCGATGGTATGACGTACGCTCGGCTCGTGGCATAAGCCTGCGCCCGCGACTAGGGTATCGTTAACATGAGTTTCAACGGTATCGCTTTCATCTAATACCGCCGCGACGCCACCTTGAGCCCAGCGCGTAGAGCCTGCATCAAGGCTGTCTTTACTCACAATTGCAGCTGTTAGGTTGTCGGGCAGCGATAGACCTAAGGTTAGACCCGCCGCACCGCTACCTATGATTAAAACGTCAAATGTATGCTTGTGGCTCATTCTGCTAATTCGTATAAAGTTGTTCATTGATCGATGGCTGGCACTATAATGTAATGAGCCTATAAATGGCAGTACTAATCCATAGGCAACTAGGCTTAAATCAATTGCTGTAAAAGAATTGGAACTTATTTTCATCTTATGACTCTACTCACTCATTAGGCAAAGACGTCTTCGCTTGCTATGAGGGAGAGAGTTATGGGCAACGTGGCATACGCGCTGCAACAACCAACAACAATGGATCACTACATGAGTGACAACCAGCAAACGGATCAGCAATTGGTTAGCCGTGTACAGAAGGGCGACCGCCGGGCTTTTGATCTGTTAGTGATTAAATATCAAGCTAAAATTTTATCTTTGATTAGTCGTTTTGTTTACGATTCTTCAGAGTGTCAGGATGTTGCGCAAGAGGCTTTTATTAAGGCCTACCGTGCATTGCCTAATTTTCGAGGTGATAGTCAGTTTTATACTTGGCTGTACCGCATTGCAGTGAATACTGCAAAAAATTATTTGGTCAGTCGAGGGCGTAAAACCCCTACTCATGATATTGATCCAGAAGATGCGGAAAACTTTTCTGAGGAAGCGGCGTTTCGTGATAGCGCTACACCAGAGCGCATATTACAGCGAGACCGTTTGAAAGAGGTGGTTTTCGCCGCGATTGCTGAGTTGCCAGAGGAGTTGCGTATTGCCGTATCATTAAGGGAGCTTGATGGCATGAGTTATGACGAAATCGCAGAGGTTATGGATTGTCCGATTGGTACAGTACGCTCGCGAATTTTCCGTGCTCGCGAGGCGATTGAAAAGAAAATGCAACCTTATTTAGAAGCCAGTGCCTAAGCAATAAAAGTGTTGGGAAGTCTCACATTACCGTAATTGGAGAGAAATATGACAGATAGAAATAAAGAATCCTTATCGGCGCTGATGGATGGTGAAGCAGACGAATTAGAGATCCGTCGCGTGCTAAATCAGTTAGAAAAAGATGATGAGTTAACCGAAAGTTGGAAAAATTATCATCTTGTAGGTTCGCTAATGCGTGACGAAAGTATTGATCGTATCGACCTGACGCAAGGTATTAATAGCGCTTTAGATGGCGAAGGTGTGTTTAATCCAGTGCCAGTGACATCAGACTCTCAAGTTGATAGTGCGTTGGATAAAGTGAGTGCTTCCCGTGCTCAGTGGTACAAGCCATTAACGTCGATAGCCGTAGCGGCCTCGGTGACTTTTGCTGTATTAATTGGGGTGCAGTCGATAGAGCCTAATGACGGCTTGGGATTAGCGGATTCAAATGCATTGCCAGTATTGCAAAGTAAGCAGGGTGAGTTAACCGCGTCGAATTTGTCATTAGAGGAACAGCAGCAATTAGAAGCGGCTCAGCAGCAGCTACAAGAATATGTATTACAAAATTCTGTAGGTCCAAGCAATGAGAAAAAAGAAGGGGTATTGCCATTTGCTCGGGTGGTTGAATTTCAAAGCCAAGGCAAATAATGATTAAATCACGTATGATCTGCTGAAAGTTTCTGAGTGATTAATATGATTGAAGAGCAAGTAGTGGTAACTGAGATTACCCTTAATGGTGCTTGGGTAGAGGGTATACAGCAAAGTGCCTGTGGTAGTTGTAGTGCTAAAGCAGGCTGTGGCCAGCATGCTATGAGTCAGTTAGGTCGCAAAGTAACCCTTTGGTTAGGGTTTGATAATTCACTCACGGGTGATTTCAAGCAAGATCTTGAAGTTGGGCAGCAAATCGTTGTCGGCTTACCGGAAGGCGCTATTTTAAAAAGTACCTTGGTTTTATACGGGGTGCCGCTATTATCTTTAGTCCTTGGTGCCGTTATTGGTAATGCATTAGGTGGGGAGCTTGGTTCAATTTTTTCCGCGATTGTCGCTATGCTGCTAGGCTTTAAATTAGCGCGTTATTGGTCTGAAAAAAATAAGCAGCATTGGCAACCTCATTTTATTCGAAATTGTCCGTCTGCAGTGATGTCGTTTGATCGTCAATCCTTGATCAAAAGCACTAAGTGAATATACGATAAAATGATTAATTAATAGGAATCTTACTTAATATGATGAAGCAAAACCCTAATTCGATAAATGTGAAAGCTATTATTTATTCGACTCTTTGGTTATGTCTCAGCTTAATAAGCACCACTAGCCAAGCCTCCTTACCCGATTTTACTGAACTGGTAGAAGAAACGTCTCCATCCGTCGTGAATATTGCTACCGTAAAACACAGCAATCAATACGGCTCCATGTCTGAGCGCTACAATATTCCTCAGCAAGTTCCTGATCTCTTTAGGCACTTCTTCGGCCAGCCTGGGCAAGGTCGTGGACAGTCGCCTCAACAAGAAAAATCATCACTGGGTTCTGGATTTATAATTTCTGCAGATGGTTATATTCTAACCAATAATCACGTGGTGCATGGTGCTGACGAGATCATAGTACGGCTTAGTGATCGTCGTGAATTAGAGGCGCGATTAATTGGTGCTGATGTACGTGCGGACTTGGCTTTATTAAAGGTACAAGCAACAGGCTTGCCTCGAGTAGAGCTTGGTGATTCCGATAAATTAAAAGTGGGAGAATGGGTATTAGCCATTGGTTCACCTTTTGGTTTTGATTATTCAGTTACTGCTGGCATTGTCAGTGCGAAAGGGCGCAGCTTACCCAATGAAAGTTATGTGCCCTTTATTCAAACCGATGTTGCTATTAACCCGGGTAACTCCGGTGGGCCCTTGTTCAACCTAGAGGGGGAAGTGGTCGGTATCAATTCGCAAATCTATACCCGCTCTGGTGGATTTATGGGGGTTTCGTTTGCAATACCAATCAGTGTGGCAATTGACGTTGCCGAGCAATTAAAAGATAAAGGAAAGGTGAGCCGAGGTTGGTTGGGCGTTGTGATTCAAGAGGTTAATAAAGATTTAGCGGAATCATTTGGTCTTGCTCAAGCAAAGGGAGCATTGGTAGCACAATTAGTTCCAGGTAGCCCGGCTGAATTGGGTGGGTTGCAAAGTGGCGATATTATCACCGCGTTTAATGGCCAAGAAATAAACCTTTCCAGTGATTTGCCGCACCGAGTAGGGCGAATTAAACCGGGTAGCAAAGCAAAGCTCAATATTGTGCGTAATGGCAAGTCGAAAGTCATCACGTTAAAAATCGGAGCATTACCGGATGGTGATGGTCAAAAATTAGGTGTGATACCGCAGAAACCAGCTGAACAAGAAAACCGCTTAGGCATCGTTGTCTCCGCATTGAGTGCTCAGCAAGAGAGAAATTATGGTCCAGGAGTTGTGGTATCAAAAGTTATTAATGGTCGAGCAGGCGCCATGGCTGGGCTTGTTCAAGGCGATGTGATTTCGATGATTTATGGTGAGAGAATAGCCTCATTAGCTGATTTTAATCGTATCGTAGCGGCATTACCAAGCAAACGCTCGGTACCCATGCAAATTGTTCGTCGTGGTTCGGCGATGTTCATCCCTTTACGAATGAGTGAATAATAAGGTAGAAATAATAGGGCTATCGTACGATCTTCATAGCCTTATTTCCCCATATCTAGTAGACTCCAGCGCTATTTAATCGTTGTCTGTGACAGGTATTCTTTGGTGAGTAAGCTTAACCATATTCGTAACTTCTCTATTATTGCCCATATTGACCATGGTAAATCCACTCTGGCTGACCGTTTTATTCAGCACTGTGAGGGCTTATCCGCTCGTGAGATGCAAGCTCAAGTGCTTGATTCCATGGATATCGAACGTGAACGTGGGATCACCATTAAGGCTCAAAGCGTAACCTTAGATTATAAGGCTTTAGACGGTGAAACGTATCAGTTGAACTTTATTGATACCCCTGGTCACGTTGATTTTAGCTACGAAGTATCGCGTTCTTTAGCGGCTTGTGAAGGTGCCTTATTGGTAGTCGACGCTGCACAAGGCGTTGAAGCACAATCCGTTGCCAACTGTTATACCGCGATTGAGCAAGGGCTTGAAGTTGTCCCTGTATTAAATAAGATGGATTTGCCCCAGGCGGATCCAGATAGAGTCGCTGAAGAAATCGAAGAAATTATCGGTATCGATGCAATGGATGCGGTTCGTTGTTCAGCCAAGAGTGGCCTGAATGTAGAAGGCGTATTAGAAGAAATTGTAAAGTTAATTCCTGCACCTGATGGTGACCCAGAAGGTCAATTACAGGCCTTAATTATCGATTCATGGTTTGACCCTTATTTAGGGGTTGTGTCGTTGGTGCGTATCACCAATGGTACGTTACGTAAAGGCGATAAAATTCGCATGAAATCGACCGCTCGTGATCATGGTGCTGATGGTGTGGGTATCTTTACACCTAAGCGTAAAGATACGGGAATCCTTCGTGCTGGTGAAGTAGGCTACATGGTTGCTGGCATTAAAGACATTCATGGTGCACCTGTGGGGGATACGATTACCCATACTAAGACACCTGAAGTTGAATCATTACCTGGCTTTCAAAAAGTTAAACCGCAGGTTTATGCCGGTCTATTCCCAATTAGCTCCGACGATTTTGAAAATTTCCGTGATGCACTCGATAAATTATCGTTGAATGATGCCTCTTTGTTCTTCGAACCTGAAAGTTCAGATGCACTAGGTTTTGGCTTCCGCTGTGGCTTCTTAGGCATGCTGCATATGGAAATTATTCAGGAGCGTCTAGAACGCGAATACAATCTGGATTTGATTACCACAGCGCCGACAGTGATTTATCAAGTTGTTAATCGCAAAGGGGAGATTATTGAAATTGATAACCCTTCTAAACTTCCAGATCCTGGCACCATTGAAGAAATGCTGGAGCCGATTGCCGATGTGAATATTCTTGTACCGCAAGAGTTTTTAGGTAACGTAATTTCTTTGTGTGTCGGTAAGCGTGGCCTGCAAAAAGATATGCAGTATGTAGGTAATCAAGTTTCACTAACGTATCAAATCCCGATGGCTGAAGTAGTGATGGATTTCTTCGATCGCTTAAAATCGGTGAGCCGTGGTTTTGCATCACTAGATTATAGCTTCAGTCATTTCTCTCAGGCGCCACTAACGCGCTTGGACATTTTAGTGAATGGTGAGCGAGTAGATGCTTTAGCCGTTATTTTGCACACCGATAACGTACGCAGTCGTGGCCGCGCGTTAACAGAAAAAATGAAAGAGCTGATTCCTCGCCAAATGTACGACGTGGCGATTCAGGCGGCTATGGGCGCGCAAGTGGTTGCTCGTACCAACATTAAAGCGATGCGTAAAAACGTAACCGCTAAATGTTATGGTGGTGATGTGAGCCGTAAGAAGAAGCTATTGCAGAAACAGAAAGAAGGTAAAAAACGTATGAAGCAGATCGGTAATGTGGAAATTCCACAATCTGCTTTCCTTGCCGTCCTTAAGGTAGATGATTAATTATGTTGCAGTATCACTTGAAAACTAAGCAGGCAGGAGCATCTTTTATCTCGATCCTCGCCTTTTTAGTATTATTAGGCTTCTCGTTGAACTTTCTTGTGCGCATTTTTGGCATGCATTGGGATGATCGCTTGTTGGTGAGTATCCTTGATGGTTTACCTGAAGTGATCAATCGTGATACGAGCGAAAAAGACGTGCGTAAACTGCTTAACAACCGTCTTGATATTAATCGCTTGCGCAGTATACCGACCAACGAGTTGGTTATTACTAAGCATAAAGGCGAAATCAAATTGATCTGGCAATATGAGCGTCGTGAGCATGTGATGTCGAATGTTGATATCGCGTTAACTTTTAATCACGAGTACAGTTTTTAAGCCGTGAATAATCCATTATTAAAGCTTAGTCAGCGTATTGACTACACCTTTCGCGATACTTCATTAATTGAGTTGGCGTTAACCCATCGTAGTTGCGGTGGTAAAAATAACGAGCGCTTAGAATTTTTGGGCGACTCCATTGTGAACTTGGTAATTGCGGAGGCTTTATTTCTAAAGTTTCCCGCAGCAAAAGAAGGCAAATTAAGCCGTTTGCGAGCTCGCATGGTGAAAGGGGTAACCTTAGCTGAATTAGCCCGTGACTTTGGCCTCGGGGATTTTCTGCATCTGGGTACCGGGGAAATGAAAAGTGGCGGTCATCGACGTGAATCGATCTTAGCCGATACAGTAGAAGCGATTATCGGTGCTATTTATCTAGATTCGGATATGGCGACGGTTAAGACAAAGATTTTACAATGGTATCAATCTCGTTTAGATGCACTGAGTCTTGATGACCCTTTAAAAGATCCGAAAACGCGCTTGCAGGAATATCTGCAAGGCAAGCAGCTACCATTACCTAAATACGATGTAATGAGCATTGAAGGCAGTGCTCATGAGCAACTATTTACTATTAGCTGCAATATTAAAGAATTAGAAAATACAATCGTTGGCCAGGGTGGCAGTCGACGTATCGCAGAGCAAGAAGCAGCCGGACAAGCTTTAAAGCAATTAGGCATTAGCCTTGATCTTGGTGAGGAATAGTCGCTATGGAAAATGAAATGAGTGAACGTTCTGGGTATGTTGCTATTGTTGGGCGACCCAATGTCGGTAAGTCTACGTTATTGAATTTAATCCTTGGGCAAAAGCTCAGTATTACCTCGCGTAAGCCACAAACGACCCGCCATCAAATTTTGGGGATTAAGACAGAAGATGATGTTCAAATTGTCTATGTTGATACCCCTGGCATGCATGAAAATCACGATAAGGCACTAAACCGTTACATGAATAAAGCCGCACAAACGGCGGTTAAAGATGTCGATGCGATCGTTTTCATGATTGATCGAACTAAGTGGACCAGCGAAGACGATATGGTTTTGAAGTCTTTGCAGTATGTTAAATGCCCAGTCATTTTAGCGGTAAATAAGGTTGATTTCTTAGCCGATAAAGAAGATTTATTGCCTTATTTACAGAAACTGGATGAAAAGGGGAAGTTCGCCCATATCGTCCCAATGAGTGCGAAATCTGGTCATAATGTTGAGCGACTAGAGAATATTATTACCAGTTTCATTCCGCAAGGAATGCACTTTTATCCTGAAGATCAAATTACCGATCGCAGTTCTCGCTTTCTTGCGGCGGAATTGGTTCGTGAAAAAATCATGCGTCAATTGGGTGATGAATTACCGTATTCTATGACGGTTGAAATCGAAGAGTTCCGCTATGAAGATAGTTTGCTGGTAATCAGTGCGGCCATCTTGATTGATCGTCAAAGCCAAAAGCGAATTATCATTGGTGAAAAGGGCAGTCGCATTAAGCAGATTGGCCGTGATGCACGTTTGGATATGGAAGAAATGTTTGATTGCAAAGTGATGCTGAATACTTGGGTTAAAGTAAAAGCGGGCTGGGCAGACAGTGAACGAGCTCTAAAAAGCTTAGGGTATGATGGCTTAGATTAATCGCTATTTGTTTGGAAGTGAGACGAGTATGTCGGTGGGTTTAAATCAAGGTACTTCATCTATAGGCCTCAGTACTTCAATACCGACATTTTATGTTTTACATCGTAAACCTTATCGAGAAAATAGCCAGATACTCGATCTCTTTTGTGAAAAGCAAGGACGTTTTTCAGCGCTTTATCGAGTTAATAAAAAACACCCTCCTTTGCAGCCTTTTATTCCTTATCAGATACAATTTTCCGGTCGTGGAAATTTAAAGTATTGCCAGCACGTCGAAGCAAACTATTGCAATCAGTCAGAATTAAAAGGCCATAGCTTAATAGGTAAAAATCTCTATTGTGGCTTCTATCTTAATGAGCTGATGATGCGCTTAACCTGGCAGGATGAACCGCAAGCCGATTTATTTAAAGTGTATCAACAAACGCTGCAAGGCTTGTTACAGCTGGATAACGATCAGCAATCAGAACCTTTCCTACGACGCTTTGAATTTCATTTATTAGCCATTTTGGGCTACCAATATAATTGGCTGCAAGATAGTGATTGTCGAGATATCCAACCTGAGCAGTATTATAATTTTGATCCCCATGCCGGCTTCAGCTGTATAAATGCTGAAGCTTATGGTGTGAATAGGGATTCTAGGGGTCAGCAAGGTTTTTCTGGGGCGGCTATATTGGCCATTGCAGCGGATAATTGGCAGCATGAATTGAGTTGGCAAGTTGCTAAACAAGTCGCTAGACTTGCGTTAAAACCATTATTAGGGGATAAACCTCTAACCAGTCGTGAGCTGTTTCAACGTTTATAACTTTTTTATTTATAACGTAAATAGCGTGATATTTATTTTGAATTTTTAGGTGATGATTGTGGCAAAAGCACGAGTTTTATTAGGGGTAAATATCGACCATGTAGCAACGCTACGACAAGCGCGTGGAACTCGCTATCCTGATCCTGTGCAAGCGGCACTGGTTGCTGAAGAAGCGGGGGCCGATGGCATTACCATTCATCCTCGAGAAGATCGCCGACATATCCAGACTCGTGATGTTTATGTATTAAAGGAAGTCTTAAATACCCGAATGAATCTTGAAATGGCGGTGACCGAAGCCATGTTAGAGTTGGCCGAAGAAGTTGAGCCTGAGCATTGCTGTCTAGTGCCTGAGAAGCGTGAAGAGCTGACAACAGAAGGCGGATTAGACGTTGTGGGTAATGAAGCGGCAATCAAAGCGGCTTGTGATCGATTAGCGGCGATAAATAGTGAAGCGTCTCTTTTCATCGACGCCGATAAAGCACAAATTGATGCGGCTGTGCGTTGTGGTGCGCCAGCGATTGAAATTCATACTGGTGCTTATGCTGATGCTGAAACGACAGAGCAGCAAGACCGCGAATTAGAAATTTTGAAAGAGGGAATTGCTTATGCGCTTTCCAAGGGCCTAATTGTTAATGCAGGACATGGATTACATTACCACAATGTTGAAGCGATTGCGGCGATTGAGGGTATAAACGAACTGAATATTGGCCATAGCATTATAGCTCGTGCTGTATTTGTCGGATTGAAAGACGCGGTAAAAGAAATGCGTGATTTGATACGTGTGGCTCAGGCTTAGAATTTTTATGCGTTTTCTTTTGCAAGGTTTTTGTCTTGAGTATTAAAGGTATTGGTACTGATTTACTCGATCAGAAGCGTATCGAAAAAGTGATTGGTCGCCACAATGAACGTTTCTCTCAACGTATTTTGACGGCTCAAGAATTACTTGTTTGGCAGCAGCGAGGATTTTCGGTTAACTATTTGGCTAAGCGCTTTGCCGCGAAAGAAGCTATTGCTAAAGCATTAGGCACAGGGATCGCGCAAGGCGTTGGCTTTCAGCAGATGAATATCACCTCTGATGAAGCAGGCAAGCCTATTGTGACCTTGACTGGACAGGCGCTTGTGCGAATGCAAGCAATGGGCGCTGAGCAGGTATTATTGAGTTTAAGTGATGAAGGCGAGTTGATTCTCGCCTTCGCTGTTTTAAGCTAATTCTTTTTCTATTTCGGCGAGTTTTTCTTGCCAATCATTTTCTTGCGCCCACTGCTGTAAGCGGATAATTGATTTTATCGCTAATTGATACAGCTCTTCGCAATCGACTAAATCACGGTTTTTTAATCCGGTTTCTAACTGCTCCATAGTATGCATTAGGCAAGGCGTCCCGCAGTAGCGCGTCGCGCCATGGATTTTATGAATACGTTCTAATAAGGGTTCATGTTGTTGACCTTGCCATAAACTCTGTAATTCCAGTAAATCATCGGTGAGGCCCTCCAATAGCATGGAGAACATGTCGCTAGCGAGATCTAATTTATTATTGGCCAGTCTCATTGAGTATTGTGGATCAAAAATAACGCATTCTTTATCTTCAACAACAGCAGCAACTTTTTCGTTTGGGATCGCAACCGGGTTACTCGAAGTTTGAGTGGTATTTAGGATGAGCGGTACGTGTTCTTGTATAGCTTTAGGTGGGTTGTCTTCGCGGCACTGGTAACCTGTCCAGCGTTCAATGCATTGCATTAATTGATCATTATTAATAGGTTTAGTTTGATAATCATTCATACCGACTTGTAAGATTTTATCTTTTTCGTCAGCGATGGCATGAGCGGTTAGCGCAATGATCGGTAACTCTTTAGCGGTTCTCTTTTGTCGAATTAACTGAGTCGCTTCTAAACCATTCATCCCTGGCATCTGGATGTCCATGAGAATCATATTGACGTCTTCTTGCTCAAGTTTAAGCAATGCTTGAGGGCCTGAATCTGCGGCTATGACTTTAATGCCCATATCTTCTAATAAGACTTTGACTAATTTTAAATTCGCTTCGTTATCATCGACCGCTAATATTGTAGGGGCGGGCATAGCAATTTTATTAATCAGAGGATCTTTTATAATTTCTTTCCCTAAGCTTTGACATAGCGTTTGGAAGAGCTGCCCACTTTGAAGCGGCTTTGCAAGGCATTGATAGGCTCCGAGTTTCTGAGCATATTCAAGTTCTTCAGAAACAGCACTGTTGACTAAGGCAATGATGGGGATGTTATAGCTATTGACCTGTTTGAATAACTTAACCGTACTTGTTTGATAGAGTTCTTTGCGGCTTAAACCTATGATGACGGCGTCAGCAGGGTCACCATTTTGATGCTTGCGCAGCAGTGATTGCAGTAATATATCGATGTTGTCAGTATCGCTATAGCGCACGTGCCATTGCTCTAATAAATGAGTAATACTTAAGCGAGTACTAGAAGCTGACTCGAGAATTAATATTTGCTGACCTTTAAGTTCCTGTAGAGGCAAAGCTTGCTGGCGTGATTTCTTTAATGTCACAGAAAATGCGAACGTTGCACCTTCCCCCTCGGCGCTAGTGACACCAATATCTCCCTGCATGGCTTTAACCAAGTGCTGGCTAATCACAAGCCCTAACCCAGTGCCGCCGAATTGACGACTGGTGCTAGAATCAGCTTGGCTAAAGGCGCGGAATAATTTATCTTTTTGTTCGTCGTTCAAGCCGATGCCGGTATCGGTAATTTCAAACTTCACATTGGCTTGGTTAATATCTTCGTCCAAAATTAGCACGCGAACGGTAATATTTCCCTGTGGGGTAAATTTAATCGCATTTGATATCAGGTTGGTGAGTACCTGTTTGATACGCAGAGGATCACCGGTTAAATATTGTGGTACATCTGAATAAATTAGGCTAACTAGCTCCAAGGATTTTTTATGCGCTTCGGGCGCATTAATCGTTAATACGTCTTCTAGAACTTCTCGCACATTGAAATCAATATTTTCAAGTACCAATTTACCCGCATCGATCTTGGATAAATCAAGAATGTCGTTAATGATGGTTAACAGCCCGTTGGCTGATTTTTCAATGGTATTGAGGTGATCGGTTTTACGTTGGTCGCTTTGATCTTTCAACAAGATGCGAGTAAAACCTAAAATTCCATTCAGGGGTGTGCGGATTTCATGACTGATGTTAGTTAAAAATTCAGACTTAATACGGCTACCTTCCAAGGCTTCTTTGCGCGCCATGTCTAATTCAATGTTTTGAATCTCAATGGTTTCTAACGTTTCGCGAATATCATGGGTTGCTTGCTCAATATTTTGCTGATGTTCCGCTTTTGTGCGTTGAATCGCGATGGCCATGGCATTGATTCCAGATGCCAGAGTTTGGAATTCGTCGCCACTATTTACGTGAACCCGACTATCGATTTTGCCATCACTGATCTTATCAACGCAGTCGACCATATCTTGAATCGGGTTTGAGATATTACGACTCATACGCACTGCAAGAATTAAGCATAAGATAAGAGTTGTAATGACGGTGGCTATACTGGTGGCTAAGTGCTGGTATTTTGCAATCTGGGTATTGGAGAGAGACATCTCAATTTCCACCCAGCCGAGTAAGTCTTGACTGATATTTTGCTGTTTATAGAGTGGCTCACTGCTAATTTCACCGATGTTTATATTCTGGGCAAAAATCGGTGCTTTAATTCGAAGGCTAATGTTGGTTTGAGATAATTGCAGCTGGCTATCTTTTAATTGCGTATTACCAATGTAGTTACTCACCATTTTAGGCCCTGCATGGGCTAATACTTGACCGTCTTTATTTAATATTCGCGCTGATCTTAAGTCGCGTTCTTCTAATAAATTATTAGTGAGGTTCTGTAATAAAGGGGTATTACCTGAAATGACACCAAACTCAGAAGTGGGAGCGGCTTGCTTAGCAATGGCTAGTCCTCTTTCTTGCAGCAATAAATCTAAATCGCTCATTCTTTGAACAATGAAGAAGCCACCTAAAAATAGTGAAACAATTAGGCCAGGTAATAAAACCAAGGCCAAAATTCGATTTTGTAACTTCCAGTTTTTCATGGGATGTCCATTTCTACGCTGTTTTTATAAAAATTTGCGCTTTAGCATAAGTTAATTTCGATTCGATATTACAAATCGGATAGAATCAGGATTAAAATCCATATCTTTAGTTATATATAAAACTCATCGCTACGCTTTGTTAACGATAGGACGCAATTGTGAGCAACATTGTATACCCAACGATAGATGCATGCATCGGTCAGACACCATTAGTTCGCTTGCAGCGCTTAAATGAAGGCAGCAGTAATACTATTTTATTAAAGCTTGAGGGCAATAACCCTGCGGGATCGGTGAAAGATCGTGCCGCGTTAAGCATGATTGTTAAAGCCGAGCAAAGGGGCCATATTCAAGCGGGTGATACCTTAATTGAAGCGACCAGTGGTAATACGGGGATTGCTTTGGCGATGGTAGCGGCGATTAAAGGCTATCGCATGGTTTTAATCATGCCCGATAATTTAAGCATGGAGCGTCGATGGGCGATGCAGGCTTATGGTGCAGAGCTCATTTTGGTGACCAAAGAAGAGGGAATGGAAGGAGCCAGAGACCTAGCGCTCACGATGGAGGCAGAAGGGAAAGGTAAGGTCTTAAATCAGTTTGGTAACGATGATAATCCTTTAGCTCATTATGAAACGACCGGACCTGAGATTTGGCAACAAACCCAGGGTCAAATTACTCATTTTGTCAGCGCGATGGGGACAACGGGGACAATTATGGGAACTTCTCATTTCCTCAAAGAAAAAAACAACGAGATTCAAATTGTCGGCCTTCAGCCCCAAGAAGGCGCGAGTATTCCAGGGATTCGTCGCTGGCCTAAAGAATATATGCCAACGATTTTTGATGCTTCTCGAGTCGACCAGGTAATCGATATTGGTCAACAAGATGCAGAGCAAACGATGAAGGCATTGGCAACCAAAGAGGGGATCTTTTGCGGAGTCTCTTCAGGTGGCTCGGTGGCGGGGGCTTTACAACTTAGCCAGCAAGTTGAGAATGCGATCATAGTCGCGATTATTTGTGATCGTGGAGATCGCTATTTATCAACGGGTGTCTTCGCTTAGCTATTTACTGCGTGTATTCACTCTGAGTATTCCTGTTAAGAAATGTAAGGGCAATTGAAATCATTTTAATCGCCCCCATTTAACCGCAAACGCTTAAATTTGTAGGCCATTGTGAAAAGAACACTGACGTTAACCGTGCATGATCTTGCATCAGACGGACATGGCATCGCACGCTCAGGGCGCGATGTGTATTTTATTCCCGGAGCCTTGCCAGGGGAAACCGTGGTTGCTGAAATGCTTGAACGTAAGCGCAAGATTTGGTATTGCCGTATTGTCTCGTTTGAGCAAACCAGTGAACATCGAATTGATCCCCCATGTCCTCATTATAAACGCTGTGGGGGCTGTGACCTGCAGCATCTAGAATACTCCCAACAAGTTGTGCTTAAGCAGCAAAGAGTTACCCGTGAACTTAGTCGCCAAGGCATAGAGGTTGAGCACTGGGATGCTCCATTAATCGCGTCAGATCAACAGTGGCATTATCGTCGTAGAGCGCGGTTAGGGATTCGTTATAATAAAGCTAACCAAGAAGTCTTTGTTGGTTTTCGTGAGAGTAATAGCAAGCATCTTACCAATATTGATGTTTGCCCCGTCTTAGTAGAGCATCCCGCGCTTGATTGGAAAGCTTGGCGTAGCCGTCTTATCCAGCTAGAAGGCATTACGCGCTTTACTCATATTGAAGTGCTACAAGCCAGTCAGCGTCTCGTATTAGTTTTTCGGGTATTGAAAAAATTAACTGCGAATGACCGCAAGAAATTACAATTATGGGCGGCGGAACTGGCCATTGATATCTACATCCGCCCCGATGATGAACAGCCTTTAGAGTCCATTAATGAAGTCATTAGCCCTTTGACTCATAACGTTTTAGGGCATGAGCTTTCGATACACCCTGATTATTTTGTTCAAGTTAATTCCCAGGTTAACCAGTTGATGGTGGCGGAAGCGAAATCTTGGCTAGGGGCAGAAGCGGGCTCTCATGTTTGGGATTTGTTTGCGGGTCATGGAAATTTTTCTGTTCCTCTTGCCGAAGATTGTATCGTTGATGCAGTGGAAGTGAGTGATGAAATGGTGCAAGCCATTGAATTACATGCGCGACAATTGGGCGCAAACCAACCTCAGGGCTCTGATCAGGATCGAGGCTTGGTCGCGCATAAAGCGGACTTGTCAAATAGCGACAGTTTGTCATCCTTGCCTGATCCTGACTATGTCTTATTAGATCCGCCTAGAGCGGGTGCTAGTGCCTGTATGGTGGAGTTGATTGCTCGCAAAGCTAAACGAATGGTTTATGTTTCCTGCGACCCAGCTACGTTGGCACGAGATTTGAAGACACTCAGTGACGATTTTGATGTTGAGCGCATTACAATTTTAGACATGTTTCCTCATACCCATCATATCGAAACTATGGTGTTATTGGTGCCTGCGAATAAAACTCGCCAGGGCCGTAAAAAGATGATGAATGATCGATTGAAAACCCAAAGTAGCAAACAGGTTAAGATTCAGGGCCTGAAAAATACCAAAGAGAAAGGAGCATCTCGTGGTAAAAGTAAGAGATGATCAACCTTTAAAGCATGACGGTAAGGTTAATGTTGATGCTTGGTTGGATAAAATTTGTACCGAAGCGGATATTTTAGAGCCGGAAAAACTGCGCCATGCTTTGGTTGTAGCCAAAATTATCGCCGAGGATGCGGTCGAAAATAGTACTTTCTGGACCATCGATAGTGCCCAGATGGGACTCGAGATGGCGCAGATCTTAGCGGAACTGCAGCTTGATGAAGCCTCTATCTTAGCTGCGATTCTTTATCGTGCCGTACGAGAAGGGCGTTTATCTTTAACCCAAGTACGTAAGGATTTTGATGATGAAGTTGCGACCCTGATCGAAGGGGTTTTACGTATGGCCGCGATCAGCGCTATTCAGAATACTTCTGAAGAGTCGGTATTGGGGCAGCGGGAAGCTCAAGTCGATAACTTACGTAAAATGCTAGTCTCGATGATCGATGATGTGCGGGTTGCACTCATTAAATTAGCGGAAAGAACCGCGGCGATTCGTGCGGTAAAAGATGCACCAGAAGAAAAGCGCATCAAAGTGGCGCAAGAAGTCTTTAACATCTATGCCCCTCTGGCTCACCGTCTAGGTATTGGTCATTTAAAATGGGAATTGGAAGATGTTTCTTTTCGCTATTTAGAGCCATTAGCATATCAAAAAATTGCCACCTTATTAGATGAAAAAAGACTAGCGCGCCAAGACTACATTGCAGATGTAGTCGCAACGTTAACCAATGAGCTAGAAGGTTCGGGTATTGAATGTGAAGTAAATGGCAGAGCGAAACACATTTACAGTATCTGGCGCAAAATGAAGCGTAAGAACATAGAGTTTTCTCAAGTATACGATGTGCGTGCGGTTAGAATTTTAGTGCCGTCACTGCGAGATTGTTATGCCTCTTTAGGGATTATTCACTCCTTATGGCGTCATATTCCTCATGAGTTTGATGATTACATTGCCAATCCAAAAGAGAACGGCTATCAGTCATTACATACCGCGGTTATTGGTCCGGAAAGCAAGGGTATGGAAGTTCAGATTCGTACCCAAGAGATGCATGAAGATGCCGAATTAGGTGTCTGTGCCCATTGGAAATATAAAGGCACAGATACCAATGCGAAAGATCAAGCGTATGAGCAAAAAATCGCTTGGTTACGACAAGTTGTTGAATGGCATGAAGAGATTGGTGATTTACCGGAATTGATGACGGATTTACGTTCTGATATCAACCCAGATCGTATTTATGTTTTCACCCCGGAAGGCCACGTAGTAGATTTACCTCCCAGCGCGACGCCGATTGATTTCGCTTATCGAGTTCATACCGAAATTGGCCATTGTACCCGTGGAGCGAAAGTAAACGGTCGTATTGTGCCGCTGACTTATCAGCTTAAAACCGGCGAACAGGTGGAAATTTTAACCAGTAAAGAGGCTCGCCCGAGTCGCGACTGGTTGAATCAAGATTCTGGGTATATCAATACAGCGCGTGCGCGAGCAAAAGTTGCTCACTGGTTCAAACTTCAAGCAAAAGATACCAATCAAGAAGAAGGCCGCCAGCTATTAATGCGTGAGCTTGATCGTCTTGATCTCGCTCGTCAGCCGTTATCGGAAGTCGCAAATGCGATGAATATGAAAAGTGCCGAGGATCTTTTTGCCGGCATTGGAGCGGGTGATGTTCGCTTAGGTCAGGTTGTCAGTTATATCTTGCGCCAAGCGGAAATTAAGCAACCGCAACAAGAGTTGCCCTTATTAAAACCCAGTACTAAGCCTGAATCGAATGATGATATTAGTATTCAAGGGGTCGGCCATTTATTAACTCAAATAGCCAATTGCTGTCAGCCTGTACCGGGTGATGATATTTCAGGTTATGTCACGTTGGGTCGTGGGGTAAGCGTTCATCGCCAAGACTGTGACAATCTATTGCATCTTGAAATGACTGAGCCGCAGCGAATTATTGAAGTCAGTTGGGGTGGTAAAGCGACTCAAATGTATCCGGTTGATGTTGATATCAGTGCCTATGATCGAACCGGCTTATTAAGAGACGTCAGTTTAGTATTAGCGGATAGTGAGGTTAATGTTGTGGCGGTCAGTACTAAGTCAGAGCAGAAAGATCACCTAGCTCATATGCAAATAACCGTTGAAATAGACAGTTTGTCTAAATTAGGCCGAGTACTGAATAAGCTCAATCAGTTGCCTAATGTATTGACGGTACGCCGTTCACGCACGCACAGCTGAAATTAAAGAAGTAATAGAATGACGAAGCAATACGAACTGGCTGATTTGTTATATTTGATGCAGCGTTTGCGTGACCCCGAAACGGGTTGTCCTTGGGATATTAAGCAAAATTTTGCCAGTATTATTGCGCACACTCTTGAAGAAGCGCATGAAGTTGCGGATGCAATCGATCAACAAGATTGGCCCCACTTAGAAGAGGAACTTGGAGATTTATTATTTCAAGTTATCTTTTATGGCCAATTAGGCCATGAACAATCTCTGTTTGACGTTCCCTCTGTCATTGATGGCTTAGTGACTAAATTGATTCGACGTCATCCCCATGTTTTTCCCGGAGGGGATTTGAAGGCCAAGCGTGCCCTTGATGCTTGTCCAAGTGAAACTGAGATAAAAGCACAATGGCAGGTCATTAAAGCACAAGAGAAAGCACTTAAAAGTCAGAAGAAAGGCGCTTCATCGGGCAAGAAAAGCCGAATTGAATTGGTGGATTATTTACAAGACATACCGGCCACGTTGCCGGCTTTAACCCAAGCCGAAAAAATTCAGAAAAAAGTGTCTTCACGAGGATTTGATTGGTCTGAAATCGAAGGGGTTATCGCTAAAGTTCGTGAAGAGTTGCAAGAGGTAGAAGATGAAATTGCTATCGCAGACCCTGAGCGATTACAGCATGAAGTTGGCGACTTGATCTTTGCGGCGGTTAATCTGGCAAGGCACCTAGGTATTCAGCCTGAGCAAGCCCTAGGGGCTGCTAATCGACGCTTTAGTGAGCGCTATAGTATTGCGGCGCGATCTTTAGAGTCTGCTGGCCGTAAACTCGAACTGAGCAATCCAAATCAAGTGTCGGCACAAGAAATGGAAGCTGCATGGGATGATGCGAAACGCACACACCCCCAGTTAATTGCTCAACTGTCATCAGCAGCTAATGATGATGACTAATTTCTACATTGGTTGGTTATGTATATTTATCAGTGAGCAGATGCATTTTTGGCGTCATTGATTTGCTTTAAATGCTTACGGGTTAAATTTAAAAATTTAGGAGTAGGGCCTATATCTGCATACATTGGGTCACCTTCTTCATCACGGGCGACGATTTCTTTTCCCGCAACGTAGGGGAAACTACTCGTAACTTCATTTAAAGCACTACTGATGAGATCCCTTAATAAATTTTCTTGCGGGTATTTAGGAAACATCTCAGACAAGGCTTCTAATCGAGCGGCATCTTCTACAGACAATTTAATTTTATAGCCTTCTTCATTGAGTTGGCCGGCAAATTCTTTTTCCCAATATTGCATCAATTTATTTAGCTTCATATCTTGCTCTTCAAATATTTCCTATGTGATTTAATTCTAGACGTAAAAAATGACCTTATGTTCAATAATAACAAAGTGTTACTAAACTATTTTTAATTCCAGGCTGGTTTGAAGTCAGCGCGCAAAATTTCAGCAATAGCGGCTATTGAAAGTGGTCAATCTGCCGATTAAGCAGTAGATTGAATAGAATTGTTTTAAGCTATAAATTGATTTATAGATTGGCTAATTATCCCGAGTTAGATAAAGGACACTATTATGTCGCAATTGGATCCGCTATTAAGAGATAAAGTTCGTAATCTAGGGCAAGTTCTAGGGAGGACGATTGCTGTTGATTGTGGAGAGAAGACATTCCAACTAATAGAACAAATCCGCAATCTTTCAAAGCAAGCACATAATGGTAGTGATGAAGATAAAGCAGAGCTCATTGGTTTACTAAAAGGCTTAAAAGATAACGAACTGGTTCCGGTTGCTCGAGGTTTTAGTCAGTTTTTGAATTTGGCCAATATTGCTGAGCAGCAGCATTCGTTAAGCTGGCGCCGTCAAGATGGTGATAATGATCCCCTCGATGGCATGTTAGATGATGTTTTTGATCGTATTTTAGCGCAGAACGAACGTGCCGATCTGGTTAACGAAGTGAATAAAATAGATGTTGAGCTGGTATTAACCGCGCATCCTACTGAAATTATTCGCCGTACATTAATTAAAAAATACGATGAGATCGTCGAGATATTACAAATACTGGATGATATTCGAGATGATCATCCTAAGCGTGATAATTATCAGCAAGAGTTAAATAATTTAATTGCCGAAATATGGCGCTCTGATGAAATTCGCCAGCAAAGGCCAACCCCCGTTGAAGAAGCTAAGTGGGGCTTTGCTGTGATTGAAAATTCACTTTGGCAAGCGGTTCCTAAATTGATGAAGGAGCTGGATGATAAATTATCAGTTCACTCTAAAACTGGCTTGCCATTAGATTCATGTCCATTACATTTTGCTTCTTGGATGGGGGGAGATCGTGATGGTAATCCAAATGTGACAGCCGATGTGACTCAGGAAGTTTTGTATCTTGCTCGTTGGATGGCGGCTGACTTGTACTTGCGTGACCTTAATGAATTAAGCAGTCAGTTATCCATGGTGCAAGCCAGTGCAGAATTGAAAGCATGGATGGGAGATTGTAAGGAGCCTTATCGGGAGTGTATTAATCAACTTAAGCACAAGCTCCAGCAAACTAAAACTTGGGCGGCGGAAAGTGCCCGCCTTAAAACACACAGTAGCTTGCCCCATATTACTGACTTAAAGACTTTATCTGAGCCACTGCAGCTGTGTTACCAATCTTTGTGTGAAACGGGTATGAAGGCGATTGCTGATCGAGAATTGTTAGATGTGATTCGACGCTTATCATGCTTTGGATTAACCCTAACTCGATTAGATATTCGTCAGGAGTCGAGTCGCCATAGTCAGGTGATCGCGGAGCTGTGTGATTTTTATGAACTAGGTGACTATCTCAGTTGGGATGAGGCTACTAAACAAGCTTATTTATTGCAGGAGCTCAGCAGTAAACGGCCTCTTTTACCGAAGCAGGCGAATACTTGTCTGCTTGATAAACAGGTCATTGCAGAGCAGCAGGATAATTATTGGCAAGCCAGTGACGATAGTTTAGAAGTTTTAAATACAATGCGGGTTATTGCAGAACAAGGTGAGATGGGGATTGCTAATTACATCATATCCATGGCCAGTGAAGCATCGGATATTCTAGCGGTGGCTTTGTTATTGAAAGCGTCTGGAGTTGAACGAAAACTGCCTATTGTACCCTTGTTTGAAACTTTGGATGATTTACAGTTTGCCAGTCAAAGAATGAATAATCTGTTTTCATTACCTTGGTACAAGCAGTATTGCGGCCTACATCAGCAAGTAATGATAGGTTATTCTGACTCGGCAAAAGATGCTGGAAATATGGCCGCAGCATGGGCGCAATATAAAACTCAGGAAGAGTTAGTGGCTTGCGCGGATAGAAACGGCATTGAATTAACCTTATTCCACGGGCGCGGGGGAACTGTTGGTAGAGGCGGCGGCCCAGCACAAAGGGCGATATTGGCGCAACCTCCAGGGTCCGTCAAAGGTCGCTTACGTGTGACCGAACAAGGAGAAATGATTCGCTTTAAGTTTGGCTTTCCTGCGGTAGCATTACGCAGCTTGAAAATATATTTATCGGCTGTGTTAGAGGCTACGTTATTACCGCCAAAACCCGCGGAAGAAAATTGGCGTGAACTTATGGAAGAGATGGCTAAAAATAGTGTTGATTCTTATCGGAAGATGGTTCGTGAGAATGAATATTTTGTTCCCTATTTTAGATCCGCAACTCCCGAGCAAGAGCTAGGGAAACTCGCCCTAGGCAGCAGGCCAGCACGAAGAAAAGCCAGTGGCGGAATCGAGTCTTTAAGGGCAATTCCTTGGATTTTTGCTTGGATGCAGATTCGCATGATGGTGCCAGCTTGGTTAGGGGCGGATGAAGCATTGGCTCAGGCGCATAAAAATGAAACGGGGCAGTCAAAATTATTACAAGAAATGTATCAACAGTGGCCATTTTTTAGAACTTACATTGATATGCTTGATATGATTATTGGTAAAACGGATGTCGATATTGCGGCCTATTATGATCGTCAGTTAGTGAGTGATGAATTACTCTTTATCGGAAGCGAATTACGTGATCGATTATCGAGTATCGATGGTCATTTAAGAGGGATTACACCGAAAGTTAAAGATCAAGCGCAATCCCAGTTAATGCAAGTGCGTGGAACCTACACCGATCCATTGCATTATCTGCAAGCTGAGTTATTGCAAAGAGTAAGGTCTGAAGAGCATGACCCTGAAGTTGAGAGGGCATTGATGGTTTCGATGACGGGGATCGCTGCAGGCATGCGCAATACAGGCTAAATCCTTGATTAATAAACAATAGCGGAGTAAAGTTAGGCCTATTTTTTTTATGGCTTGGTTGATTTTTGTACAATTAGGCCCGACATCAGTTTCTGTTATTCATGAGGAGAATGCGCATGCGCGTAATCTTATTGGGCGCCCCGGGTGCAGGTAAAGGTACACAGGCTCAGTTTATTTGTGAGAAGTATGATATTCCTCAAATCTCGACAGGGGATATGCTTCGTGCGGCAGTGAAAGCTGAATCGCCACTGGGTTTAAAGGTTAAAGACATTATGACGACGGGTGGTTTGGTATCTGACGATATCATTATTGCCTTGGTTAAAGAGCGTATCACTGAAAGTGACTGTGCAAACGGTTTCTTATTTGATGGCTTCCCACGTACGATTCCACAAGCAGAAGCTATGGTTGCTGCGGGTGTAGGTATTGATTATGTGGTTGAAATTGATGTTGATGATGAAGAAATCGTTGGCCGCTTAAGTGGTCGTCGTGTTCATGCGAATTCTGGTCGTGTTTATCACGTTATTTACAATCCACCTAAAGTGGAAGGTAAAGACGATGAAACAGGTGAAGATCTTATTCAACGTGCAGATGATTCTGAAGAAACGGTTCGTAAGCGTTTAGGCATCTACCATGATCAAACTAAACCGTTAGTTGCTTTTTATAAGCAATTTGAAGCGGATAATGCCTCGACTAAATACGTACACATTCCAGGTGTAGGTAACTTAGAAGAAATTACTGCTAAGGTAATGGAATCTCTAGGTGCTTGATTCTGCTAGATAATTCTATTTATTTATGCGAATTAATAAAGACCCGTAAGGGTCTTTTTTTTGTCTCAAAGAAAACTCAATGATGCTGCCTGTTAAATAATGATTGAGCTGGAAGGTTTAATTAAATGCTATTTTTTAGCTGGATAGATTTATAAAATCATCCATTGAGGATTAGTTCTGTTAATTTTATGTATCTTCAAATTAGTGCGGCTTTATTACATGCGGTTAAACGTTTTTTATTGGACTCTAATAATTGCTTGGATATTAAGGCATAAATTATTACATTTTTGAAAAAATTGATTAAATAAACAGTGGATGGAAGTTTATAAAAAAGGCTTATTAATCTTTATTTAAACCTCTGCAAAAAAATGATTGATCAAAATAAAGGATTATTTATTGGTTGAGGATATACGCTTAACAAAGTATTAGTTAACTTTTAAGGGCGGATATAGATTAATTTTAATTATTTTTAATCAATATATTGATTATTTATCAAAATAAGGCAGTTTTTTTTGGTTTTTGTAATTAAAAACACTATTATTGGCAACGTCAGCTTCCGCACAATAATATTTGTGCTAATTTTAATATGAATAACATATTAGCTAATTGAGGAAATAATAATGG